>CAMWRH010000091.1 GCA_947176605.1 uncultured Porphyromonadaceae bacterium | reverse complement strand
GGTGCCGGTAGAGGACCGTTACGGCAAACTGGTATATCAGCACGTGTGCATGTTCTACTTTGTACTCGATCAGAGTCCGGTCAAAGAGCTTCAGAACGCAGTAGTACCGGCCGACTCACAGCCCGCGCTGACCCCGCTGTCGGCATGGATGAGAAAATTCGTGACCGAGCTGGGTAACTGGATGGACAATCCCGATTCGCTGACTCCGGAATCGGAGCGCAGCTTCTACGAATCCCCTGTATACAACATGGAGGAGTATATCCGTCCGCGTGGCGGATGGAAGAGCTACAACCAGCTGTTTGCCCGCCGCACAAAACCCGGGTACCGCCCGATAGCCGCTCCGGCCGACAACTCCATCATCGTATCTCCTGCCGACTGCACATTCGACGGACAGTGGGAAATCAACACCGAATCACACGTGGATATCAAGGGGCTTGACTGGAAGATTTCGGAGCTTCTTGACGGATGTCCGTATGCCGACCGCTTCATGGGTGGCCACTGGACCCACTCCTTCCTGAATACCAACGACTATCACCGCCAGCATGCACCGGTAGGGGGCAAGGTGGTATGGGCCAAGGTAATCCAGGGCACTACTTACCTTCAGGTAGTGACAGAGCCTATACCCGACGATCCCTACGGGCGCTCGATGGTAAAGGCAAAGAGAGTATTCGATGCTCCTGACTCGGCAGGCTACGAGTTCATGCAGACACGAGGGCTTGTGATCATCGACAGCCCGATCGGACTTGTGGCCGTTCTGCCTATGGGTATGGCCCAGGTAAGCTCCATCATCCTTACCGCCGAAGAGGGCGTAACCCTTCAGAAAGGCGAGGAGATCAGCTACTTCCAGTTTGGCGGATCGGATATCGTGACTGTCTACGAGCGTGCATCCAATGTGGATATCACGGCATGTCCTGGAGTGCACTACAAGGTAGGCACGAAGGTTGCTCAGGCTTATCCGGCAGTGACCAAATAATAGCAAGATATAGAAACATCGCATATAAAGTCTCCGGCGGGACACAGGGATCATCACCTTGGTCCCGCCGGATTCGGTATGCGACAATATGAAAAACACAAAAACTAATTATACCATGGGCAAAAATCTGACTAAACTTGCGGCCGAGTCGCAGACGGCTCCTCCGGCAGGTAAGAAAGTGGCGGCCCTGAGCATGGGCGCGATGGCGATCATGATAGTGACCAACATCGTGAGTATGCGAGGTATGGCCTCCCAGGCAGAGTATGGCTACGGGTCGATATTCTACTACGTATTCGCGGCTCTGGTATTTCTGGTACCGTATGCACTGGTGTGTGCCGAACTGGCATCGACCTATACCCGGTCAGGGGGTCTGTTCAGGTGGTGTGCCGAGGCGTTCGGTCCGAAATGGGGATGGGTGGCCATGTATCTTGAGTGGCAGATGGTGGTGATATGGTTTCCGGCAGTACTGATGTTTGCGGCCGTGTCACTGGCCTTCATCTTCTGGCCCGAGACATTTGACGTGCATCTGGCGAAGAATGTGATATACACACTTATAGTGGTACTTGCCGTATACTGGGTGGCAACGTTCGTGACCTTCAAGGGTCAGAAATACGCCAACCGCCTGTCGACGTTCGGTGGCCTTACGGGCACGATTATCCCGGCCATCATACTGATGGCCCTGGGTCTGATCTACTGGCTTTGCGGGCATACGATCTATATACCTACGAATCAGTCGTTCTTCCCGGACTTTGCAGATTTCAGCGATATAGTGCTTGCGGCATCGATATTCCTGTTCTATGCCGGTATGGAGATGCAGGCAGTGCATGTGCCGTCGATGGTGAATCCGTCGAAGAACTTCCCGAAGGCCTGTTTCATTTCAGTAGTGGCGATACTGTGTATCTTCGTATTCTGTACACTCGCTATCGGCGCCGCAGTGCCTGAGAAAGATATCAACCTGTTGCAGTCGCTGCTTGTGGCCTACAACAAACTGTGGGCTTCGCTGGGAGTGCCTTGGCTTGGCAATGTGATGGCCCTTCTGATCACAGTGGGCGCACTTGCGCAGGTGACGGTGGTGATATCCGCGCCATCTACGGGTATTCTGGCCGTAGGGCGTGCAGGATTCCTGCCACGCGGGCTTCAGAAGGTCAACAAGAATGGTATCCAGGTGCCGATACTTTGGGTGCAGGGTATATTCGTGACGGTGCTTGCGCTTGTGCTTGTGGTCATGCCGAGTGTGGAGTCGGCCTATCAGGTGCTGAGCCAGATGTCGACGGTGCTCTATCTTATCATGGTAGTGATAATCTACGGAGCGTTCCTGCGTCTGCGCCGCACGGAGCCGAATGCGAAACGCGGCTTCAAGGTGCCTTGCGGCAATGCGGGCAAATGGGTGGTGTTCCTGCTTGGAGTAGCCGGGGCGTTGCTTGCGCTTGTGATCAGTTTTGTGCCCCCGGCACAGATTACGACGGGTAGCCCCGTGACATATGTGGGAATCATTCTGATAGGAGTATGCGTGTTTGTGGCCTTCCCGTTTATCGTATACGCCAAGCGTAAATCAAGCTGGCGAGACTCTGACAATGACTTCTATCCCTTTAACTGGGAGATAGAGGGGCGTCGTCCGGATGAGGTATCGAAATGGGAGGCCGGCTATCAGCCTACCGAAGCCGAAATAGAGAAGGCGATGGAAGAGGGTATAGCCGATGATGCGCCCCCACGTACGAAGAAAGATATCGGGCGGCTTTTCTGACGACCCGGGAGATAAGTTTGTTTGATTATTAAAAAGGTCGCGGGGTCTCATTCCGAGGCTCCGCGCTTCTGTAAAAACGCAATGTTATGAAGACAATCTCAACGGGCCGTCAGCCGTTGCCACTGATAGTTGTGGCCTCGATACTGTCGCTTTCACTGGTAGTGAATCTGCCGGGTCTGGCAGTGACACCGATGCTTGCGCAGCTGAAGGTGATATTTCCGGACTCCACGCAGTTTGAGGAGCAGCTGCTGAGCCTGATACCGAATCTTGTGATAGTGCCGTTTCTGATCATTTCGGGCCGACTGTCGACTACGCGTCATAAGATAGGTGTGGTGGTGGCGGCACTGGTGCTGTTCACGGCGAGTACGGTGGCGTATTTCTTCAGCCGCTCGATGTGGGGGCTGATAATCATCAGTATCTTTCTTGGTGCGGGTGCGGGGTTGCTGATACCGTTCTCTACGGGACTGCTTTCGGATACGTTCTCCGGCGAGGGGCTTACGCGTCAGATGGGCCTTCAGTCGGGGATCTCGAATCTTACGCTTGTTGTGGCCACGTTTGTGGTGGGACTGCTGGCCTCGCGCGACTGGCATCTGCCGTTTGTGGTGTATCTTGTGGCTCTTGTGCCGCTTGCCATGACTCCGCTTCTGAAGCGGATACCCCGGGATGAGCTGTATCCGGCGGAAATGGCATCCGGGAACAAGGGGGAGCAGTTGCAGCGTATTTCACCGTTGCGCTATTCCAAGACATGGGGGGTGATCGCGGTGTATTTCGCCATTACGTATCTTACGATGATAGTGACTCTTTTCTGCCCGTATCTTATTGAGAAGCATGATTGGGGAGATGCGCTGTCGGGTACGGTATCGTCGGTGTATTTTCTGTTTGTGTTTATACCGGGTTTCATATTGCCGTGGATATTGCGTCGTATGCGGGGGTTGTCGATGATAGTGGCTTCGGCAATGATCTTCGTGGGGCTCGGAGGAATCGCGCTGTTGCCGGAGCGGTGGATGCTTATCACTGGAGCGGGGCTGTGTGGTCTTGGGTACGGGATTTTCCAGCCGTTTCTTTATGATAAGGCCACGCGGATCCTTCCGGCGGGAAGCGACTCAACGCGTACGCTTGCGATAGTGCTTGTGGCCAATTATCTTGCGATAGTGCTGACGCCGGAGATTGTGGACGGTTGCCGTGCGTTGCTTCACGGGGGGACGGGGACGTTTGCCTTTGCGTTGAATGCGGTGCTTTCGGCGGTGCTTGTGGCGGTGTCGGTGATATGGCGCGGGAAGTATGCTTTCTGTGTGGATTCAAGTTATTACAATAAGTAGCTATGTATGGAGATAATGATTATCCGCCGCATCCCGGGTTGGCTTACCGGGGTGCGGCGGATTCTTATCGGAGGAGGGCGAACTGAAGTTGGCTCACAGGACCAAAAAGGGGCGCTCCGTGTTGGGCTGAAGCCCCGGGCTCCGGGGTTAATCTACGTAGCCGTTGCGGTGGAGCTGCTGGTAGAGGCGGTCCTGGCGGTTGAAGGAGAAGTTCTTGCCGGCATCCTTGTTGGTGCGGTTGAAGAGGTCGGGGTAGTTGAGCATCGCGGCGTTGTAGATTACGTTGAAGAGGTATTTCTCCTTGACGGTGTTGAACAGACGTTCGCCTGATTTGAGCATTCCGGCCACTTCGGGGAGCTGCTCTACGCGGTCGGCGCGGGCGTTCCAGTTGCCGCTCGGGTTAAGCGATAGCGACAGGAGTGAATCTTCTTCGCCGAGGATGTCGGCAAAAATGAGTTCGGTGTCGTGGTATCTTACTCCGGGGGTGTAGTCCTGCTTGTCGAGGATGAATCGCATTGATACTTTAGCCACAGAGCCATCGGCGTATCCGAGCACGAGCCATTTGCGTGCATCTTCTTCGCGGATGGGGAGAGTGAGGAGCAGGTCGGGGTCGTCGTCAGTATATCCGTAGAAGTCGGGTACGAGCTGGAATTCGTTCTTGAGAATCTGTAGGTATCGCACGGTGGCTACGTCGTGGTTGGGATCGTAGCTGGCCGGGCAGACGGGACGGTTGATCCCGGTGGCTATGCGTTCGGGGTTGACTTCGGGTTGCTCTTGAGGAGTGGTGGTGTCGGAGCCGGCAGGAGTGTTGCGTGGCTGCGTCTTCTGGGGATTGAGGGGTTGTGGCTGTTCGGGTTTGCCGGAGATTTCAGCTTCCGTGGCCGGGTTGGCGGTCGCCGGCTGAGCGGGAGCCTGCGGGGTGGAAACAGGCGTCGGCGATGTCTGTGTCAGGACGCGCTGCTGGCGTGCGCGTTCCTCGGCGCGTCGCTCGGTGAAACGTCGGATGTCCTCAATGTCGTGGAACGGGAGTTTCGAGGAGCCGTGGCGCTCGTAGATGATACCCTCCACGCGCACCGGAGATGTATAGTAAGGCTTGACGGAGACGATGTAAATGCGTTTGCCTCCGAACGTCTCGAATTTGGCATCGACATAGGCGTCCACATCCTTTCCCAGGATGGTGCAGACGGAGCGTCGGAAATAAAGGTCGTATTTATCCTCGCTGCCGTTGAAATCGCGGTAAGCGAGATCGTTCTCAATTCCGATCCCCATTCCGAAATCGTTGACTCCGAGATACAGAGTGCCGCCGTCGGCATTTAGCAGCGCGCACAGCTCCTTCATGATTTCGACAGTCTGGACTTCGGGGTTGGCGCGCATGTGGTTGTTGGGTGGGAAGATGAGGCTCGACTTGAATTCGGTGGTCTTGTTCTCGGCTCCGAAGGCGTGGAGAGTGGATTTGCGGGCGTTGACGTGCAGGATATTATTTATGCGGTCTTCGATCTCGCCCAATGCGGAAGCCGAGGCATTTTCGGCTATCAGATTGTAGGCCATGACATTAGAGGCGAGCGACCGGATTTCTTCGTCCTCATCGGCCATATGTCGCCAGATCTGTTCGCGCATGTGTGGCATCCCTTTGTAGGATACGATTTTGAGCTGCAGATAGCGGCGGTAGAGTTCGGAGCGGTTGTCGAATCGGGATCTGTCATTGGCTTCGAATTCGGCGAGCTGAGCATCGTCGATTTTTCCGTTGATGGCGAAATGGTGCAGTATTGAAATAAGGCGCATCCATGCTTCGTAGAATTCCCGGCGCTCATCGCAACGCGCCATTCTGGCAAGGAGCCGTGCGAATCCGATGTGATTGTAGGCCTTCATATAGTCGGATTCCAGAGCGGCCTGACGCTCTACGAGCGCCATCAGTTCGCGGACGCGTTGATCGGAGATCATTTCTTCGCCGCTTGCGGTGTCGGATGTCGATGTGTGCTCGGCGACGGGAGCGATGTACTCATTTTCGCCGCTGTGTCCGAGTATCAGTTCGCGGAATGCCGACTCGGTGTTGAATGCAGTGTCGGCGATGCGTGTGATGACGCCATCGATGTACGGAGCGTTGGGATTGTCGGGACGGGTCCAGTAATTTGCGTACACGACCTCACCGACATGAATATTAGCGAATGGGCCTTCTCGCTTGAACCTCACGGCATCCCCCCATTCGCTTACACCGACGATGCCGTACTGGTTGGAACTCTTTATGACGCAGATGAGCTCATTGTCGTTTTCGATATTATCATGTGAGAATCGCACAAGGTTTTCGTAGGCAGAGAAGATGATATTGTCTTCTTCCACCTTTTTGACCTTAACCTTGAACACTGCAGGATTTCCGTTGTCGTTGAGGAAATGTTCCATTTTCAGCCCGGGTACCTTGTACTTCACCATATCCTCAACGGCGATAGTGCCGCGCCCTTCATAGCTGTCGTTGGTGATTTCTGCGCCGAAGAGGGTATCCGAGATCTGGTGGGTGATTCGGATGAAACAATCGTCATCTTTCGATGGAGGCATGCGGCGTTGTGGGAGGGGGCGCTTTATATTCAGGTCTTCGGAGAAGAGAGAGGTCTCGATAGCGTTCCACATGTCGCGGGCACGACGGAGGTCGGCCGTGACGGGGCGTGCTATTTTCTGAGGGGTCAGGATATTTAGCGTTTGCCAGACACCGATTCCCGGGAGTTCGAGTGGTTTGATTGATTCAGGGTCGACATCGCTTCTGGAGAGAGTGATGCCTTCGGAGTCGGCAGTAAGGACAACGTGGCGGTTGGTGTACCATTTTTCGAATCCGCCTTCGAGACCTATCGGAGAAGCCGTGAGTTTGGAAGCCATCAGGTCGTGGGCTCCGGTATCGTTCCAGCGGTAGATGTATGCGGGGCGGCGCGTGACGTCCATCAGCGCGAGGAAAGCGTTGCGCAGCGCATTGGCGGGCACTGATGTGCGTAGCATCGAGGCGTAGCGGTAGAGAGTGGCCATGTTGAGGTTATAGTCGAAGAGGTCGGCATCCTCGTTGCGGTCGGCCAGGAGGAGCTGTATCGATATGGCCTCGATGAGGTTTCTGACTGACTGGTCATGGTCGGCAGTGCCGGAATTGAAGGCCTGTGCCGACTGCTCGACATACATCTGCAGCAGGCGTATGAAAGCCTTGCGGAACGGCTCGTCGCGCCAGAAGTCTTCGGAGCGGGCGTGGATGATGTTGAAGATCTGGTTCATATTCTCCACCATCACATCTGAAGCGAGGGAGAAGATGCGCATCATCATGTCGAGTTGCCGCTCGGCTTCATAGATATAGCCTGAAGTGGAAAGGCTTCTCAGCACTCGGTCGACTTTTTCGGTCTGACGGTCTTCTGCGAGATAATTGGCGGCGCGGTGATATCCGGATACGTTGTTGGCCAGGATGGTGAGTCGGTGTTGCAGGGACTTGCGTCGCAGCGGATCGGCGGAAAGTAGTGTATCGGAGCCTTCGAGGACATACATTATGGCCTGTCGCATATCAAGGAGGCGCAAGTCGATCTCGTGCCAGTCGAGGTGGTCGGCACGCCAGGAGCGGATGAAGTCGAGTATACCTCGGCTTACGGCCTGTTCGTAGAAATCATCGTTGATAAACAGGAGTTCGAACAGCAGGTCGGGATCCCATTCCGGATCGGTTTCCGGGTAGAGGTCGGCGAAGACCCGGTTTGCGATAGCCGGGGCATCAAGCTCCTTGCGCACTGATGATTTTTTTGAGCCGGGTTTTGCGGTATCGGCGGCATTAAAAAGGGCATCGGTATCTTCAAGTCTGAGCTGACCACCTGATTGGTCGACATCTATAAGGCGGCATCTGACAGTGGATCCGGTGAGGAGCTTCATGCCTTTGGGGACGGCAAGTCGGAATGGGATTCCTCTTTCATCGAGGAGCTCGTAATAACCGTTGTGGGAGAAATCGTGTTTGACAGTAAATTCATACACCTCGCCGACGTTAAAGTATTCATTGATAAGCGCAGGGAGATCCTGGCGGAAGAATAATGCGCCGTTGGCTTGTCGGGTAAAGGTGCATTTAATTGTAGAGTCGTCAGGATAATTCTCCTGAAACTTGAATAATTTGACTCTGTAGGGGTGCTCCTGATATTTAATTTCAAACTGTGGAGTACCATTGTTGCTCCGCACAACTTTAGCTAAGAACTTCATTTGGTATTAATTTGGGTTAATAATTATATCTGTAGCATTTTGCTTGCCGGGTGAATGAGGAGATCAGCTGTAATGAATAAAAGATACACCTGCTGATTGCCGGTTGACGATAGAATACTAAGACTCGCAAATTTAATAAAAAAAGATTGGAAATGGAATGAAGGAAGTTAAAATTATTGGAATCATGAGGGCGGGTGGGAACTTGTTGAGAGGAGCTTGGCGCAGCTTGGCGGAGGAGGGATGGGGCTGCTAAAGCTGGTCCTTCCCATCGCTAAAGCTCGGGCGCAGGACTACGAGGGCTGCCCGCTGGCCCTTCCCATCGCTAAAGCTCGGGCGCAGGACTACGAGGGCCGCCCGCTGGCCCTTCCCATCGCTAAAGCTCGGGCGCAGGACTACGAGGCTCGCCGGCTGGCTCTTCTCATCGCTAAAGCTTGGGCGCAGGGACTGCCGGGTGCGGGAG
>CAMWRH010000090.1 GCA_947176605.1 uncultured Porphyromonadaceae bacterium | reverse complement strand
GGTTAACAGGCCATGAAACCGCTCCGCGGTTATCGCTCCTCCCGCTGCCGGTAGGCGGTTAACAGGCCATGAAACCGCTCCGCGGTTATCGCTACGCCCGGCAGCCCGGAGGTTAACAGGCCATGCAACCGCTCCGCGGTTATCGCTCCGCCCGGCAGCCCGGCAGTCCGGCGCTGTAGCGCGTGTAATGCCTATTTCAGGCGGATTCCTTCCTCGGTGGACTGCAGGACGCGGTCGAGGTTGATCTTGCGGTGACGGTGGCGGCGCATGTTCCAGCGGATGAGTATCCACGGGCGCAGCCCCTTCTCGGGAGTGCGCGAGTAGGTGTAGCTGCGGAAGGTGCCGTCGGTGGTCAGGGTGGTGGTCTGCGGCGTACCCGCGAATCCCTGCAGCGCCACGGCTACGTAGAGGTTGGGGGTGATGTTGTAGTTGAGCTGCATCTGAGCCTCTACGGGTTTGAGGTTGCGTATCATCGCGATATCGGAATATTGGCGCGGAGCATAGCTCAGGTTAAGGCCGAAATAGAACTTCCGGTAATACAGATTTAGCGATACTCCGGCCGAGAACTGGTCCTTCGGACTGCATCCCTGATAGAAAAGGCGCAGCCACTGAAGCGAAGCCCCCGCCTGACCGGCTACCTCGTTGAACTGAAAGCTGTAGCTTGCCGGAAGCGACAGATACATCTGCCTGAAATGTCCCATATTGAGATACGTGCTCGTATATACGCCGCGCGAATCCGTGTAACCTGCCGGCACGAGCATATTCTCCACAAAAGAGCCTCCGAAAGTGGGTTGCAGATAGAGCCCGTTGCGATAGAAGGTATAGGCTATGGCAGTGCCGTACTCATCCTGCGGCCGCAGGTCGGGATTTCCCCTTACCTCCACAAGCGGATTGGTCGACGTATTGTAGGGATTCAGCATCAGCGGTGCCGGCGAAGTGGTGGAACTCGAATACTGCAGCTGCAGCGAATTGACCGCATCGATGGCCCATGTGGCACTGGCCGAAGTGCGCGGGAAGAAATAGCTCCCGGAGACATCTCCGGCAGTAAGCCAAGTGGCGTCGAGTCCGGCCGACACCATATAATACAGATTCGCCACCTGCCCCGAGAACGAGGCATAAAGATACTCATTGTAATTGCGATGGCGGAAGAGCGGGAAGGGGGAGCGCGAGATGCGGTCGTTGACGAGCGAAGTCGTGCTACCCGCCTGCAGGGCGTAAATTCCGCCGAAAACCTTATTGAAATTCAGATTCACATTGCCCGAATGGCGGGTGCTGTGGAAATCGCTTGAAGTGGCCACCTCCGTATCGCCGAAGAACTCCGCTCCCGAAGTGGCGAGCAGATTCCGGTTGAAATTATAATTCGCCGTGACCTGAAAGTCGGCCGTCGGAGAGAACACATGGCGATAGAATGCCGAAGAAGTGACGATGGTAGACGTATCGCCCGAAAGGGCCGTCGACGAATATGGGAGCATGTCAGCCGGCGCCGCTGCCTCCACTTCCTCATACGAGCCCAGTGCCTCGGTGGCCGAGCGCTTCGGCGTATGGTTCCATTCCCCCTGTATGGCGAAATAATCGGTGGCCGAGGGCACGAATTTCAGCAGCAGTTCGCCGAGATACCGGTGGCTGTCATTGCGCGTATTCCACTGATACTGCTGATTGTAACCGGTGTTTGAGCGTTCCTCACGACCATCCGAATCGTCATGCCACGTATAATTGGCCGATGCACGTCCATAAAGGCTCACCTTCTCGTTGCCGACTTCAAAATAGGCCACACCCATACCCGTATGGAGCGGTATCTCGTGGCGGGTGGCCAGTTCGGTCCAGATATACGGGGGGCGATGCTTACGCAGGCGGATATTCAGAATCGACTTCACACCCCGCGCCAGATACCTTGCCGGCACCACATCGATCACCTCCACCGACTCGATGTCGGCCGGAAGGATCGGACGGATTCCACTGTTGACCTCCAGACCGTCCACCAGCACCAGCGGCGCATCGCCGCTCACCGTAGTGACAGTAGAATTAAACGGATCGGAAGCCAGCACCGGAATCTCCTGCAGCGCCATAAACGGATCATTCATTTCCCGGGCCCGCTTGGAGAGGAAGAATCGTTTGCCGTTGGCCATACGTTCCATCACACCGCTTCGGTCGGCTTCCACCACCACCTCGTCAAGGTCTACCGTCTTTCCAGCAGGTTGCAGAGAGAGATTGAGCGCCTCGGCCGAACCTTCGGCCGTGACCGACAGCGGTTCGTAACCTACGGCCTGCACCTCGATATAAATCGTATCCGAGGGATCTGCCGCACATCGGAACGCCCCTTTTGCGTCCGATTCCAGAATCAGCGTTGCCGAATCATTATAATTCAGAATAATCATGGCCTGAGGCACCGGAGAGCCATTCGGGTCGGTGATAATCCCCCGTATTTCGGCTCCCACCGCCTGCAGCACGGCAAGCGCCATCAGCATGGCATATAGCGGAAATCGTTTCATCATCATATGGGTCGGGATTGACGAAAGTTGTTATTTATTTATTTATTTATTTATTTATTTATCTTGCTTTGATGGCAAAGTTAAATATTTTATTTGAAATACAAGGTATACTAAAGGATAAAAATGAACGTCAAAAAGTAATATTATCCGTAAAAGAGTGTCATCAAAGGGTTTAATGGTCATAGACGGGCGCAGACCCGGAGTCGGCACCTATGCGCCGACTCCGGGTCTGCGTTACTTGCAGAGAGGGGTTTGATTATCAGAAATACTTGATAGTGCGGGTTTCGGTGTACTGGGTATTATATACCATTGATCCCCCTTTCTTATTAATCTGAGTGACAGTCTGCTTCACCTGACGCGAGGTCCAGTTGCCGTTATCGTCATAGACATATCCCGAATACTCGCAATCAGCGAGCACTTCGCCATTCTTATCAGTCTGGGAGAATACGCTGCGTCCGATCTGAGTGGGGAAATTCGGGTCGGTATAGTGATGAGTGGTGGTCTGCGTAGTGCCGCCATCCTGCGATGACTTCAGCGTCACCAGCGACACACGGTGCTGCTCATCATAGTCCACCTTCTGCGACAGAGAGAAATTCATCACATTGGTAGAGAGGTCATACCCCAGAGGATAGTTCTCATCATCGAAGAACGTCATCGACTTCTTGCACTTGCCATTGTTCTGGAACTTCACATGCGTCTTCAGGAAAGAATTCTTGGTAGAGAGCTTCATCTCCTTGACATTACCGGTCAGGTCGTAGATCAGACCCTCCTTGTACTCCTGGGCTTTGGATATTCCAAAATATCCCATCGCCATGATGGCGATAATTAGAAGCTTTTTCATGCTAAAAAAATATTAAGTGAATGAAAAATATTGAATGTACCGAAGGACGTTTCATTCAATGAATCGGGTGCAATAAAGCCTTTCATACAGTATGTAGCTCATTTTAGCCATCCCTGCCGTTACTTCAGATTGATCATGCGATAATCTCTTCTTCGCTTAGAGGTAATAACCTAAATGCAGCTTGCATAATTGTATAATTCATGCGTGAACACTAATGCCACTAAAATAGGCAACGGTAAGACCTCCAATTAGGCCAATTTGAGGGATTCCTTATTGGAGTGAGTTGGAATCCTTGTTTTAGTGACATTAGTGCATTACACATGCTTGTTATTCTTCAACTAAATTGCGTGACCAATATGATAAGCTGTACATATAGAGGGGAAGGATTTTATACAATGCTTCCTTTTCACTCTTTTCAATCTCTTGTGATGCGTAAATCTTGGTGAGATAAGTGAGAGTATGGGTCTTAACTTCAGAAACAGATGCATTTGAATCTGCCACCAATTTCTCAAATTCAGCTGCTATAGTACCAGCTTTAGCTTGAGAGATTGTCGTTTTCATGTTTATGCGATCCGAAAATATGTATATCCAGTCATGGTTATCCAAACGAGCATTATAGGTGTCATTATCCAAAAGAGCCTGAATATTTTCCGCATAGATTAGAGGACGGTATTGGGAGGAGAGTGCATATTGAATGTCAGAAGCAGTGAGATCTGCTGTATTCCTGAATTGATCCACTACTAAATTGTGATCAATGCCTGGAGCCAGATGTGTGGTAAATCTCCAGAACTCAGTCATGTCGCCGATTGCTGCCGCTTCGACTTGAGCTCTCCTGCTGTAATTTTGATTGTTGCGGCTCGCATATGTGTATCTGTCAAAAGATTCGAATTGAGCGTTGTAGAGTGCAGGTAATTTTTTCACGACTTGATTAGGAACAGAACTCTTCGCAGCAATGACAGAAGATGTGGCTCCAGATATCACTCCGACTGTTGCACCTACAACGGCATTCCCAGTTAGCGCAGAACCCAATATCATGCCGCCGGCAAATCCATATAAGTCAGCCTTGGCGATTCGGACAAGTTTTTTAAACCAGCTAAATGAAATCTGGGGGTCGATTGATGTGGCCAGTACGCTATCGTTGTATGCTGTTAAATCCTGCAGTAGTGCAGAAGTCTCAAGCGCGATAGCAATGCTATCTGGTAACGAGCGAGTGGCACCGATTGTGATTTCTGATGTCTCTACCGTAGGAGGCATCATGTTTGACTCTTCTTCAGTCGAACATCCCGTTAGGAGAATTAGTCCCAAAAGGAGGAGTATCAGTTGTTTCATGTTGGTTATAATTTTAGTTATTAACTACTACTTAAAATCCGTGCGCACTTCAATTAAGTTTTGCAAAGGTAATACGGCGGATTGATAATTCCAAATATTTTTAGACAGAAATTTGTAAAGTGGTTAAGAATTATCCTTTAGTATACCTGTTTTTTAAGTAAGCGAAAGTAGCATTTTGATATTATAACTACAGTGGCATGCTATCGGAATCGCAGTGAAACGGATATCAATACAACGGCACTATTCCCAATCTGACAGCTTTTCTGGCGGCATCCATCAGATTTCGGGCATTAAGTTTTGCGATGATGGCGGTTTTGTGTTTCTTTACAGTCGGAGTACTAATCAGAAGCCGCTCGGCAATCTGGTCTGACGTATCGCCGTGCATGGCAAGAGAAAGCACCTCCACTTCCCTGTCGGATAGCAGCGGGGTATCGGAGCCGGTCCATCTTCCTTTCTTATATACCATAGCGAACGCCTTATTGGTATGTTTGCAGATCAGAATAGCCTTATCCGGATTGCCGGCGACTTCCGTGGGGCGGTAAAGAGAAAGATAGAGCCATTCCGGTTGGCCGTCAACATTAAAACCTGCCGGAGCGATACTGTATGCCCAAATATCCTGTACACCCCGGGAACTGATTGCGATATGGGTATGGATTACATGTATGGCCTTACTGCCGGCATAACGGCGCAGCAACATTGCGGCAGCTTCGACAAGCGCATCGATGCGAGAGAAATTACGTCGGCCGATAAATCGCTTAAGCGCATCGACCGAAGGGATACAACGGTTGGCGATTGCCGGCGACGCATCGTGAATCGGCAATACCTTCCCCGAAGGTACATGTATAGCCAATACCGAAAGAGCATCACCGAACAGCAGATGACCCACATCCGCGAGATGCGCTTGCGACGGCATCCCGCCGGGAGGAGAGACCGGGATGGGATATGATGATGTTTTCATTTCAGATGTCTGTTAAAATTCTTCTGCAAGAATATGCTTCTTAAGCAGACTGTTGCTTAGAAAATATAATCACTCAATCGTAAAAGAGGCAGTGTAGCTTCTTCCATCAACCAGAACTATTTTCAGACGATAAGAATCATCTGACAGACTGACCGGAATTGATGTATCGGAAATCAACACCGTAGAGAGAAGTGTGGCATTGTCGGCATCCAACAGCAGGATTGAAGCCGGCATTTCATCGGCAGAACATCCGATTGTCAACTGACCGTTGAAATATCGGCAAATGATGAAGTCGGTATCCGCTGAGGGAATCCTGGGGCGAGAACTGCTTCCTTTGTCGCGCAGCGCCCGTATGTCGGTCATTGAGTCGGGGGTGGCGGAGCTTTGGGCCAATGCCGAAGATGCACTGAACGTCATCTGTGCGACGCATAGAATAGCAGACATCAATCTGTGTATAGAATTATTATTCATATTAATGTATGTAAAATGAAATTATTTGACGGCGCTAAATTAGGTGAAATTTTTCGAATCGACAAATAAGTATGTGTGACCTAAACTAAATTAACCTTACATGATATATGTAAAATGCTGAAAATCAATGTAATATAATGACAGGATTGTTAAAAATCTTACAAAAGGAAGAATGGGTTGATTTTCATATAGTTAAGAGGGAGATAAAAGGATGTCTTAATTATGTTAGGTTAAGAATATTCTTTGATTTGAATAATGTCGAAAGTCTCCAAAGGGGGTGGAAACATGATAAGAGTGTTCAGAAGAACTTCAGGAAATCCTGCAGAGAGGGAGGATTTACAGATGATATTTTCGATTTCAGACGGCTTTTTCTTACATACAGGTCATTGAGAGTGCGGAGTCCGAGTATACGGCGGAGCCATGAATTGCTGAATCCGAAGCACAGAAGCGTGAACAGTCGTACATTATCCTCCCGCAAGTCGGGCAACTCCCGATGTAATCGATCGATTATATTGTGGTGCATGAGATTTACCATCAGTTCGATTTCAGAAATAGCATCCGGAGTATCACGAAGTCGTGTTACCATGGATTCAAGAAACGTCTGGAGCCGACGGTCGGCAGAAGATGAGAGAGGATTGTCGTTCCAGGAACGTTCCACGACGTTCAGTGTCTCGATATGTTGCAGCAGAATGGAGGTTACACCGGGTTTTGACAGGACAGACCGGTTTTCGGCCAGTTCTTTTGCATCGTGCAGCAGGGTGATGGAGTGATTGAGAGAAGATACAAGCCGCATATTATCCTCACGTTCGGCAAGGCGTTGTCTGCGGATATTGCGTATGACTACATATGCTGCGGCTGCAATCACAACCGCAATCGAAATGATGGCATACAGGTAGATACGCTGCAGCTTGATCCGGCTCTGCAGAAGCCCCTGCCGCAACTCTTCATTCTGGCGGATTGTGGATATTACGGAAGCCTTGTATGCCTTGTTGATCAGACTGTTGGTCTCGTTGCGTTGTGAAATGTAAGCATCCTGTATTTCCCGCGAACCGTTGGGATGGCCTGATAATGCATCCGCCGCCCATGGATTCCCCTCGTTAATCAAAAGGCGTGCCATAGAGTCTGCTAAGACCTTATTACCCGCCTTTGCCTCCATATCAATCCAAAGACCCACAGACTTGCTGTCGATAAAAGCATCATTTTCATGAAGATACCGGAAATACTCAAGAGCCTTTGGATAATCATTCAGTCCGAAATATGCCCTGCCCATACCATCGGCACATTCAAAACTAAGGTCGACATCATTCCATTTACGCGCCGAGTCGAGGACGGATTCAAATACTGGGATTGCCTCGGCATACCGGGCCATATTGTTGAGTATGATCCCTTCCATCATGTCGGCATATGCCGCGTGCAGGTCGTTATGGTTGCAGCGGAATGCACGTGAAGCCTTTCGGGTATAGTCGAGGGCTTCGTGGCCGATGAGCAGACTGTTGTAACACTCGCTCAACTGCTGGTAAATCAGTCCGCTGGTACGTGGGCCGGTAGTCGAGTCAATAAGTTCCTCAGCCTTTAACAAGGGGATTATGGCCTCGGCGGGCCGGTCTGTCTGATACAGTATTGAGCCGCGCATATACAGCGCATCGCGCAGGTCATCGGATTGCCTGTGTTGCAAGAACACTCCGGCAGCCCATTGCATAAGCGAATCCGTAGTAGTAAGGGTGCGGGTCTTATCCTCAGCCAGGGCGTGTAGCAGCACGAACCGGGCCGAATCCAGCCCGGGGTGCAGTGCGGCGCGGGGGATAGAGTCGAGTATGCGCATGGCTTCCTGCGGGGTAGAGTCCATCAGGGCGCGTACGCGCCGGAAGGTCGCCTCGTTGCGGGTCGGCTCGTCGGAGCAACCCGCGCAGAGAGCCGCAGCCAAGGCTGCGATCATCAGGATGGCGATATGTGGGGCGCGGGTACACTTTCGGATAATCATGATGCAAATTTAGCCACTTGCATCGGATTATGCAAATCCGGGGCATCCGGAAGAGGGGAGTGCGGGATGGGGAATATTCCCGAAGTCGGAGTATTCAGGAGATTGGAATATGGTGACGAAGGGGGGAGGCGGCGGTCGGTAAGAGAGTGCCGTGTCAATGAAAGTCGGGATTATTGTCCGCGAAGGGCAGAGCCGCGACCGGTGGAGGTCGGTGAGGCTCTGCCCGCTTCATCCGCGTCGGGAGACTTTTCCTCCGGGGGAGAATAGGGCATACGCGTTTAGAGAAGACCGGTTGCGGCGGTGTCCCGGCACTACGGGCCGGGGTGTGGATTACCGTCGATAGGCATTGCCCATATGATTGAAGATAGATGCGTGACAGAAACAAGGAGAAAGCTGAGGTGCCTTGCAACCGGGTCCGGCCGATATGCCCGTCAGAGCCTCTGCCCTGACTTAAAAAGCCGCGCCGAGTGGATGAAGCAAACGGGACAATGAACTGTCGTCTTGAAACACTTGCGCGTCGTAAATGACGGTGCCAAATTACAACATATTTCCGAAACGACCAAATTCCGGGGTATTTTAAAAATCTTACAAGGGTGTGCTCAATATGCTGAAAACCAACGATTTGCGATTCGCAAAATTGTTAAAAACCTAACACGCTGCTTACTTGCTGAGGGATAGCGTGTTAGTGAAGGTCGTTTTTTACCCGATGTTAAGAAAACGACATGAAAAAATGCCCCAAGCCCGTCTCCCCATACCCCCTCGGGCGCCCATGACCACCCCACTGATTTTAACAAAAACCCGGCCCCCCGCACAAGCAGGGGGGGGGAAGCCGGGTTGGGGGTGGAA
>CAMWRH010000089.1 GCA_947176605.1 uncultured Porphyromonadaceae bacterium | reverse complement strand
CGGCTACGCCTCGCCGCCGGTACGGTTAACAGGCCATGTAACCGCTCCGCGGTTAGGAGCTACTATTAATTCCTAATTCCTCCCTCCTAATTCCTAATTGTCCGCAGGGGTGAGGTAGTCGTGGATGGCGCGTGCGGCCTTGCGTCCGGCGCCCATCGCCAGGATTACTGTAGCCGCTCCGGTGACGGCATCGCCTCCGGCAAATACGCCGGGACGGCTCGTGCGACCATCTTCATCGGCCACGATGCAGCCGCGGCGGTTGGTCTCAAGTCCGGCTGTGGTGCTCTTGATCAGCGGGTTGGGGCTCGTGCCGAGCGCCATAATGACCACATCGCACTCTATCTCGAAATTGCTTCCCTCCTTTACGATCGGTGAGCGGCGTCCGGAGGCATCGGGTTCGCCGAGTTCCATCTCCACGCATTCCAGACCGCGCACCCAGCCATTCTCATCGCCGAGCACACGCACCGGATTCGTAAGCATACGGAACACTATACCCTCCTCCTTGGCATGATGCACCTCCTCGACTCGCGCCGGAAGCTCCGCCTCCGACCGACGGTAGACGATCACCGCATCAGCGCCAAGGCGCTTGGCAGTGCGCACGGCGTCCATCGCCACATTGCCGCCACCTACGATAACGGCACGGCGCCCGGCAAAAATCGGGGTATCGCTCTCCTCCTGATAGGCATGCATCAGATTGGCACGGGTCAGGAACTCATTGGCCGAGAATACGCCGTTGAGATTCTCACCCTCAATCCCCATAAAACGGGGCAGACCGGCACCCGACCCTACGAATACGGCATCGAAGCCCTCACGGTCGAGCAGATCGTCGACGGTCATGGTGCGCCCGATGATCACATCGGTCTCTATCTCCACTCCGAGGCGGCGCACATTCTCCACCTCGCGGGCCACTATATCCTCTTTCGGGAGGCGGAACTCCGGGATACCGTACACCAGCACGCCACCCACCTTATGGAGCGCCTCGAATATCTTCACCTCATAGCCGAGGCGGGCCAGGTCGGAGGCACAGGCCAGACCGGCCGGTCCCGAACCAACCACCGCCACGCGGCGCCCGTTGCGCGGAGCGCACTCCACGCTGCGCTCCGAGGCGTGGGCAATTGCCCAGTCGCCTACATAGCGCTCCAGCTTGCCGATGGCCACCGGCTCAAACTTCACGCCAAGCACGCAGGCTCCCTCACACTGACTCTCCTGCGGGCACACGCGGCCGCAGACCGACGGCAGACTGCTGTCGCGCGAAATCACGTCGGCGGCTCCCGCCGTGTCGCCCGCAGCAAGCGCCGAAATAAAACCGGGTATGTCGATATGCACCGGGCACTGGCTCTGGCAGCGCGGCACCTTGCAGTGCAGACAGCGCGCAGCCTCACGGCGCGCCTCCTCGGCATCGTAGCCCAGACATACCTCCTTGAAATTGCGGGCCCGCTCCTGCGGATCCTGCTCGCGCACCGGAGTGCGCGGGGTCATTTGTTTTGCCATACTTTTCTTATCAGGCTTACTTATATGTTTTTAATGCACCCCACACTCGCATTTATGCCGGGAGGGATCTGTCTTAGGATTGTCGCGATACATGTTCTGACGGCGCATCGCCTCGTCGAAGTCTACCTGATGGGCATCGAATTCGGGACCGTCGACGCAGGTGAAGCGCGTCTCGCCTCCCACGCTCACGCGGCAGGCGCCGCACATGCCGGTGCCGTCGACCATCAGCGCGTTGAGCGACACCACGGTGGGGAGCTCAAGACGGCGTGTGGTCTGCGCGGCGAATTTCATCATTATCATCGGTCCGATCACCACACAACGGTCGTAGCGGTGGCCGCGACGCTCTATCAGATCCTCGATCAGGGCCGTCACAAGGCCGTGGAATCCGGCCGAACCGTCGTCGGTGGCCAGATACACATCGGCCACACGGCTCATCTCATCCACATAGGTGAAAAGTTCCTTCGTGCGGGCACCGATTATCACGTCGGGGCGCACGCCATGCTCGCAGAGCCATTTGGCCTGCGGGTATACGGGGGCAGTGCCTACGCCACCGGCCACGAAGAGCACCTTGGTGCGCTTCAGTTCCTCCTCCGGAAGGTCGAGAAGATCCGACGGCCGCCCCAGCGGGCCTGCAAAGTCCACAAAAGAATCGCCCACCTCAAGGGCATTGATTTTGGCGGAGGATACGCCCACGGTCTGAGTGACGATCGTCACCCAACCCTGCTCCGCGTCGTAATCGCAGATAGTCAGCGGGATACGCTCCCCTTCCTCATCTACCCGCACGATTACGAACTGTCCCGGCCGGGCCGATGCCGCCACCCTCGGGGCGTGGACACGCATCTCGGTGATGCGGGGTGCAAGCTCCCGCTTGCTCGTGATTTTGAACATGATGATTAGATTTTCGAAAAGAAATTTTCCTCAAATATACGATAAATTTGTCTTACTCACAAATTTACGTTATTTTTGCATTCTGAATCGTGTGTGCGCACGCGCGGCGCCTCTATGCCCATACGGCTGCTCCGCCGCAGAAATACGCCTGACATTCAGCAAATTATAACCGACAATATAGATAAAAACATATAAAATCAATGGCAACAAATCTTTTTGATCAGGTCAGCGACGACATCCGCAAGGCCATGTTGGCCCGCGATAAAGTGCGTCTTGAGGCGCTTCGCGGCATCAAGAAAGAATTTCTGGAGGCCAAGACCGCAAAAGGCGCCAATGGCGAGCTTTCCGACGACACAGCCCTCAAAATCATAGTGAAGATGGTGAAACAGCGCAAGGAGAGCGCCGATATCTATACATCCAACGGTCGGCCCGAACTGGCCGCCAACGAGTTGGCCGAGGCTGCCGTAATCGAAGAGTATCTTCCCAAGCAGCTTTCAGCCGAGGAGCTCGACAAGGAGCTGCGCGACATCATCGCCGAAGTCGGAGCCACCGGCCCTGCCCAGATGGGCAAGGTGATGGGTGTGGCCTCGAAGCGCCTGGCCGGACGCGCCGAGGGTAAGGCCATCAACGCCGCCGTCCGCGAAATCCTCAACACCCTCTGACCCTCCCCAAAAAATCCCAAATCCTACGGCCCAAAGCCCAAGACCTAAGACCTAAAGCCTAAGACCTAAAGCCTAATTCAAAAAAATGCTTACACTTCAAGTAATAAAAGATAACCCGGAGTTCGTGATAGAGCGCCTTGCCGTCAAGGGGTTTGACGCACGTCCGGTAATTACAGAGATTCTTGAAATCGATGCCGAGCGCCGACGCCTCCAGGCAAAGTGCGACTCCGACGCCAACCAGCTCAAACAGCTCGCCGCCTCAATCGCCATCCATATGAAAAAGGGTGAGAAAGAGGAGGCCGAAAAGGCCAAGGCTGAAGTAGCCGCCATCAAGGGTGGCACAAAAGGGCTGCAGGACCGTCTGGCAGAATGCCAGCAGAAGCAGACCGAACTGCTGCTGACAGTGCCCAACATGCCCTGCGACGCCGTGCCCCACGGCCTGACCGCCGACGACAATGTGGTAGAAAAGACAGGCGGCCCGATGCCCGACCTCCCCGAAGACGCACTCCCGCACTGGGAACTGGCAAAGAAATACAACCTCATCGACTTCGAACTCGGCGTGAAGGTGACCGGAGCCGGATTCCCCTTCTACATCGGCAAGGGTGCACGCATGCAGCGCGCCCTGATACAGTTCTTCCTCGACTCCGCCTCCGAGGCCGGATACACCGAGGTGGAACCCCCGTTTGTGGTAAATGCAGCTTCGGGCTACGGCACCGGACAGCTCCCCGACAAGGAGGGGCAGATGTACCACGTGACAGTCGACGACCTCTACCTCATCCCTACAGCCGAAGTGCCGGTGACCAACATGTACCGCGACGTGATCATCCCCGAGGCCGAGCTCCCCAAGCGCAACTGCGCCTACTCCCCCTGCTGGCGCCGCGAGGCCGGAAGCTACGGTAAGGATGTGCGCGGACTCAACCGCCTCCACCAGTTTGACAAGGTGGAAATCGTGCGCATCGAAAAGCCCGAAAACTCCTATGCCGCTCTCGAAGAGATGAAGGACCACGTGCAGGGGCTGCTCGAAAAGCTCGGTCTTCCCTGGCACATCCTGCGCCTTTGCGGCGGCGACATGTCGTTCACTTCGGCCATCACTTTCGACTTCGAAGTGTGGAGCGCCGCACAGAAGCGCTGGCTCGAGGTTTCATCTGTATCCAATTTCGAGACCTATCAGGCCAACCGCCTGAAATGCCGCTACCGCGACGCATCGAAGAAGATACACCTCTGCCATACGCTCAACGGTTCGGCACTGGCTCTGCCCCGCATCATGGCCGCCCTGCTTGAGAACAATCAGACACCCGACGGAATCGTGGTGCCCGAGTGCCTGCGCAAGTATACCGGCTTCGACATAATCGATTGATTCCCCCCTTTGACCCTGTGGCGTTTCTTCTGCAGAAATGCCACAGGGCCCCTGCGATACATGCCCGGCGGCGTGGCGGCAGGGTCTGATTCCCAACACCACCACCGCCCGACTCCGCCGCCACGCGGCCGGGCATACCTTCCCCCCGATCACAATACCTCTCATTTCCTTAACCCATTGCACGCCCCGGTGCGACTGACTTCTGACAAGGCACCGATGCGGCACTAAACCCACAAAGCACTATGAGCCACAACGAGTATCCCGGCTACCTCAGCAAAGAGGAAAAGAAAATACCGATCGACGACCCCTCCGGAAAGTGGAGCGACCTGACGCTGCTCCCGGAATGGGAGGAGGAGTTCTACGATGTCTACACCGTGCGCAAGCACGGCAAATGGGTGATGCTCAAGGCCCTCAAGCCGAAATATGCCGACCAGGAGAAATACCGGCAGATGCTCGAAAAGGAATTCGACACCCGCTATAACCTGGCCCACCCCAATATCGTGATGGTCAACGACTTCGAGGAAGTGCCAGGTATCGGCAAAGCCATCATCACCGACGACGTCTACGGCTACTCGCTGCGCCGCCTTATCGATGAAAAGCGGCTCACTCCCAAGATCGTGCAGCGGCTGAAGACACAGCTGCTCGATGCCCTCGACTATATCCAGGAGAATCACATCGTGCATCACCCGATCACCCCCGAGTCGATCATCTTCACCGAATACAACGAGAACCTCAAGCTCATCAACGTAGGCTACGACCAGACATCCTCACTCTCCGAGCAGGATACGGCTGCCGACATCGAAAGCTACGGGCGCGTGCTGGCCGAAGTGCTCGACAATCTCCCCGAATCGCTGCCGCGCCTGCGCCGCATAGCCGACAAGGCCACCGACAAGGCCCATCCATACCGCACGTTCATGGATCTGCAGCTCGACATGCAGCGCCGCTCCACTACGGCCATCTACGTGGTGCTGGGTGCCCTTATAGCGATCATACTGCTGCTCGTATGGCTCCTGCTTGACTTCGGCTGATGCATCAGCCCCTCCCCCCGCTCCGCAATATGACCGGGACTCCCCGGGCAGCATGACACCCCCCTCTACGGATGCCGCAGCGGCGGCACCCCGACAACAATAACTCTACAGGACCGATGATAGAAATAAGACAAATCTCTCCCACTCGCCGACAACTCAAGGAATTCACTCATTTCCATATTGACCTTTACAAGGACAATCCCTACTTCGTGCCACCGCTCGTAGTAGACGACCTTGACACGCTCAACCCCGAAAAGAACCCCGCCTTCGACTTCTGCGAAGCCGACTACTTCATGGCTTACCGCGACGGCAAACCCGTGGGGCGCATCGCCGCGATAATCAACCGGCAGGTCAACGAAGCCTCCGGACAGAAGGCCGCACGATTCGGATTTGTGGATTTCATCGATGATAAGGAAGTGTCGGGCGCACTGCTCGCACGTGTGGAGCAATGGGCACGCGAAAAGGGGATGGAGAAGGTGATCGGTCCGCTCTCGTTTACCGACCTCGACAAGGAGGGATGCCTCATCGAGGGATTCGACCAGCTCTCCACCATGGCCACCATCTACAACTATCCCTACTATCCCGAGCACTTCGAGCATCACGGATATGTAAAGGAATCCGACTGGGTGGAATACCTCATCGCCATACCCGACGGCATACCCGAGAAACACCTCCGCATAGCCGAAA
The DNA here is from genome assembly GCA_947176605.1 of uncultured Porphyromonadaceae bacterium. Lineage (GTDB taxonomy): Bacteria > Bacteroidota > Bacteroidia > Bacteroidales > Muribaculaceae > Lepagella. The sequence continues at coordinate 2,849 of CAMWRH010000089.1, read as the reverse complement.
TCGTAAAGAAGAAATTCGGTCTGAAGGTGGTGAAATATAAATCGCGCCGCAAAATAAAAGAGGAATACGGCAAAGCCCTCTTCCACCTCATCAACGATGCCTACAAGGATCTCTATCAGTTCTCGCGCCTGACCGACCGGCAGATCGACAAATACATCGACGACTACCTGAGTCTACTCGACCTCGACCTGGTGACAATCATCACCGATGCCGAGGGCACGATCGTGGGCGTGGGCATATCGATGCCCTCCATGAGCCGCGCCCTCCAGAAATCGCGCGGACGCTTCTTCCCGATGGGATGGTGGCATCTGCTCAAGGGACTTAAGGGTAAGAACGACCGCGTCGACCTGCTGCTCGTGGCCGTGCGACCCGACTATCAGGCCAAGGGAGTCAACGCGCTCCTATTCGTCGACCTCATCCCGCAGTATATCAAAAAAGGGTTCAAATGGGCCGAATCCAACCCCGAAATGGAGGGCAACGCCAAAGTGCAGAACCAATGGGAAGCCTTCAACCCGAAGCTCAACAAGCGCCGCCGCTCATACGTGAAGTACCTCGTGGAGCAACCCGCCGCCACACCTGCAGCCGCAGAGAGCGCCGCACCCCGGGACCTTACGCCCAAAGCCTAAAATTCCTGATTCCTCCCTCCTAATTCCTCCCTCCTAATTCCTAATTCCTAAAATTCCTGATTCCCCCCTCCTAATTCCTAATTCCTCCCTCCTAATTCCTAATTCCCTCCACAAGATGAATGAATCTGAAGAGATACACACACGGCAGGGAGCCGAAAACGTGATGCCCTACGATGCCGCAGGAGCCGCCAAAGGCGAGCAGGTGGAGCAGATGTTTGACTCCATCGCCCCGGCCTACGACATGATGAACGCCTGCATGAGCCTCGGGATGCACACCCACTGGCGCAATCTCGCCCTGCGGCTGGCATGCCGCCGCCTGGGGCGCGCGCCCCGGGCAGTGCTTGACGTGGCCACCGGCACGGGCGACGTGGTATTCGCCATGCGGCGCCGATGGCCCGAAGCCGCCCTTACCGGAATCGACCTCTCGGCCGGGATGCTCGACATCGCCCGGCGCAAGCTCACGGAGTTTCCCGACGAGAAGAGCATCAGCTTCATTCAGGGCGACTGCATGGAGATGCCGCTGCCGGCCGACAGTTTCGACCTGGTGACCGTGGCCTACGGAGTGCGCAACTTCGCCGACATGGCCCGCGGATACCGCGAGATGCGGCGTGTGCTCCGCCCCGGTGGAGTGATCTGCGTCGTAGAGCTCTCCGAACCCACCGCCCCGCTGGCGCGGCTGCTCTACAAGGGGTATACACGCGGATTCATCCCCGTGGCCGGACGCCTGATGAGCGGCGATCCCCGCGCATATTCCTACCTGCACGAAAGCATCGAGGCCGCCCCGCAGCGCGAGGCAATGAGCAGCATAATGCTTCAGGCCGGATTCTCGGACTGCACCTGGAAATCCGTTTTCCCCGGCGCAGTCTGCATCTATCTGGCCACCAAATGAGTTAATAATGACACTACAACGCAAGGACTTTGAAATAATGGCTCCCGTGGGGAGCCGGGAGTCGCTGGCCGCCGCACTGGCCGCCGGGGCCGACGCAATCTACTTCGGTATCGAAGGGCTCAACATGCGTTCGCGCTCAAGCTCCAACTTCACCCTCGACGACCTGCGCGAAATCGCCGCCACATGCAGCGCCGCAGGCGTGAAGACATACCTCACCGTCAACACCATCATCTACGATGCCGACATGCCCCGCATGCGCTCCATCATCGATGCGGCCCGCGAGGCCGGAATATCGGCAATCATCGCCTCCGATATCGCCGCCATCTCCTACGCCAACTCCATAGGGCAGCCGGTGCATATCTCCACGCAGGTCAATATCAGCAATGTGGAGGCTGTGCGCTTCTACGCCCGCTTTGCCGACGTGATGGTGCTGGCCCGCGAACTCTCGATGGAGCAGGTGGCAGAAATCTCGCGTGCCATCCGCGAAGAGAATATCTGCGGACCCGACGGGAACCCGGTGCGCCTCGAAATGTTCTGCCACGGCGCCCTCTGCATGGCCGTAAGCGGAAAATGCTACATGAGCCTGCACGAGATGAACTCCTCGGCCAACCGTGGCGCATGCAACCAGATATGCCGCCGCTCATACACCGTGACCGACAAGGAGACCGGAGCGCAGCTCGATGTGGAGAACCAGTACATCATGTCGCCCAAAGACCTGAAGACAATCCATTTCCTCGACCGAATGGTCAAGGCCGGCGTGAGCGTATTCAAGATCGAAGGGCGCGCACGCGGTCCGGAATACGTGCTGGAGACCGTAAGCTGCTATTCCGAAGCCCTGCAGGCCATCTGCGACGGCTCATACTCGGATGAGAAAGTGGCCGCATGGGACGAGCGTCTGGCACGCATCTTCAACCGTGGATTCTGGGACGGCTACTACATGGGGCAGCGCCTCGGAGAATGGAGCGCCAAATACGGCTCTTCGGCTACCCGCGTGAAGCATTACATCGGCAAGGCCACCCGCTATTTCCCCCGCCTCGGAGTAGGGGAGTTCCGCCTCGAAGCCGGCGAACTGCATGTGGGCGACGAGGTGGTGCTCACCGGCCCTACGACCGGTGCGCTGATCTTCAAGGTCGAGGAACTGCGCCTTGACGTGGACCCGGTGGAGAAGGTATCCAAAGGTCAGCTATTCTCAATGCCGGTGCCCGAAAAGATACGCCTCTCCGACCGCCTCTACCGCTGGGAAGAGACTGCCGCAGCACGCGCCGCAGCCGAAGCCGGCGGCAAACCCTCCGGCGACAGCAAAAAAGATTAAAAATAACCATCGGCTCCACCCC
>CAMWRH010000088.1 GCA_947176605.1 uncultured Porphyromonadaceae bacterium | reverse complement strand
TTTAGGAATTAGGAATTGGAGGGAGGAATTGGGAATTTGGCTTTAGGGGCTTCCCTTCGTTGAAGCTTGGGCGCAGGACTATGGGGCACGGCTTATGGCATGGTTTGGGAGGGGTAGGCCGGGGCACGGCTTGGGTAGCGCGGTCAGGCGCCGCACCATACGCAGAACATGTAGACCAGCGCTGCGAATACGGCTCCGAGGATAGGGCCGAGTATCGGCACCCATACATATTTCCACTGGCTCGAGCCCTTCCCTTTGATGGGGAGCAGATGATGGGCCAGACGCGGACCGAGGTCGCGGGCAGGATTGATGGCGTAGCCGGTGGTGCCACCGAGCGACATGCCGATCACGATTACCAGCAGCGACACCGGAATCGCTCCGATCGAACCGAGTCCTACCTCCGAAGTATTCCCTTTGCCTGACATGAACAGAATCACGAGGACGAGCACGAATGTGCCGATCACCTCAGAGAGGAAGTTGCGCTTAAGGTCCTTGATGGCCGGGATTGTAGCGAATACGCCGAGTTTGGTCTCCTGGTCTTCGGTGAGGTCGAAGTGGTCTTTATAGAACCAGTATACGGTCATTGCGCCGAGCAGAGCCCCGATGATCTGCGAGATGATATAGGGCACCACGAGTGCCCAGCTGAACTTGCCGGCCGATGCGAGTCCGATGGTGACGGCCGGGTTGAGGTGTGCGCCCGTATACGGCCCGGCAATCAGTACACCGCACATCACGGCCAGACCCCAGGCGAGGGTCACTACAATCCATCCGGCACCCTGACCTTTTGACTTTGTGAGAGATGTGCAGGCACATACGCCCACACCGAGGAGGATCATTACGAATGTGCCTAAGAATTCAAACAGGCACTTGAGAAATACGGAGATATTCATGGCGGGAGATTTTAAGGAGTGGTGGAATCAGCGGGGAAGTGGGGGAGCTCCCCCCGCAGGGCCGAAACCCTGCGGGGGTGTGAAAAATGGGAACGGCTCCCGGCAGGGCTGAAGCCCTGCGTCGGTGCAAAAAAGGGAGCAGGGACGGGCTGGGCTGAAGCCCAGTGTCGGTGCAGAATGGGGAGGGGCTCAGGCATCGTGGGGCTCATGGTAGGTATCGCGGGTCAGCACGCGGCGCACGGCATCGTGCCATCCGTCGAGTTCGCGCTTCACCGTCTCGCGGTCGGTCTGCGGCGTGAAGGTATGGTCAACCTGCCATTGGCTGCGGAGTTCATCGATACTGCTCCAGTACCCTATGGCCAGTCCGGCCAGATAGGCGGCGCCGAGGGCGGTGGTCTCCGTCACTTTCGGGCGGAGCACCTCCGTATCCAGGATATCGCTCTGGAACTGCATCAGCAGATTATTGCGTGAGGCGCCTCCATCTACCTTCAGATTGGCCAGCGGCAGCCCCGAGTCGCGCTCCATGGCCTTGACGATATCGTAGGTCTGATAAGCTATCCCTTCGAGGGCGGCGCGCACGATATGGGCGAGTTTCGTGCCGCGTGACAGTCCGGAGATGGCGCCGCGTGAATACTGGTCCCAATAGGGGGCACCGAGGCCTGTGAGGGCGGGTACGAAATACACGCCGTCCGTATTGGGCACAGTGGCCGCCAAAGCCTCTACCTCCGAAGAGGAATTGATGCACTTCAGATTGTCGCGCAGCCACTGCACCACCGATCCGGCTACGAAGATGGAGCCTTCAAGGGCATATGTCACTTTGCCGCCGATACCCCATGCAATGGTGGTGAGAAGACGGTTCTTCGAGTCGATCGGGCGGTCGCCGGAGTTCATGAGCAGGAATCCACCGGTGCCGTAGGTATTCTTCACCGCGCCCGGTTCCACGCACATCTGGCCGAAGAGGGCGGCCTGCTGGTCGCCTGCTATACCTGCGATAGGCACTTCATGGGCGAAGATGGTGGTGGTGGTATATCCGTAGATCTCGCTGCTTGACTTCACTTCAGGCATCATCGAGGCCGGGATGCCGAAGAGGTCGAGCAGTTCGCGGTCCCATTCGAGGGTATGGATATTGAAGAGCATGGTGCGCGAGGCGTTGGTGACATCGGTGATGTGCACACGGTTGCGCGTCAGGCAGGATACGAGCCAGCTGTCGACAGTGCCGAAGCGGAGACGTCCGGCCTCTGCCTTCTCGCGGGCACCGGGGACATTCTCCAGAATCCAGCGTATCTTGGTGGCGCTGAAATAGGCGTCGATGATGAGTCCGGTCTTCTGGCGTATCATCTCGGCCTTCCCCTCGGCGCGAATCTGATCGCAATATTCGGAGGTGCGGCGGTCTTGCCATACGATGGCGTTGTATACGGGTTCGCCCGTGACGGCATCCCATACGATGGTGGTCTCACGCTGGTTGGTGATGCCGATGGCGGCTATGTTATGGCCATTGATGCCGATTTTCGATATCGCCTCGGCAATCACCGAAGCCTGGGAGGCCCAGATCTGGTGAGGGTCATGCTCCACCCATCCCGAATGGGGGAAGATCTGCGGGAACTCATGCTGCGAGACGGAACAGATATTGCCGTCATGGTCGAATACTATGGCACGCGAACTGCTTGTGCCCTGATCGAGGGCCAGAATATACTGGCTGTAGTTTTTCTTGGTATCCATAAGGTTATGGTTTTTCGGATTTGGAATTAGGAGTGAGGAATTTAGGAGTGAGGAATTAGGAGTGAGGAATTAGGAGTGAGGAATTTAGGCTTTAGGCTCTCCTTTCGCTGAAGATCTGAAGCGGGAAGGGGGACTCAGTCTGCGACCGGGGGAACGGTGACTCCGTTGGCCTTCATCGTGGCCTCCACATCGAGGGCCTGCGCGATAAGGGAGATGGGATTCTCGACGGGTACTCCGGTCGACATCTCGATCTGCCATTTGCACGTCTCGCAGTCGGTGGCCACGGAATCCACTTTTGATTCGAGAATCTGGTCGAAGAGCGGGCGGCCGATCCCCTGGGAGTAATCGTAATATTCTTTCTTGAATCCGTAGGTGCCGGCTATGCCGCAGCAATGCGGGTCGAGGTGCACGAAGTCCAGTCCGGGTATCATCTTCATCAGCGTGGAGGAGTAAATGCCCCAGCCGAGTTTCTCCATATGGCAGGGGACGTGGTAGGCCACCCGCTTATGGAAATCCTTTCGGAACACCAGTTTCGCCTTCCCCTCGTCGACGAGACGGTAGAGGGTGCGCATGGCCAGTGAGATATGGTCGCGCACGTCGGCATTGTCGAGATGGAGCAGGTGGGGGTATTCGTCGCGTATGGTGAAGCAGCAGGTGGAGGATGTGAGCATCACGTCCAGACCGTTGCCTACGGCTTCGCGGATGGAGCGCAGGTTGAGTTCGGCATCGCGTGTGGCCTCTTTGATGCATCGGTTGGCTATCTTGGCCACCCCGCAGCACTTCTCCTTACCGAGCAGCTGCACTCCTATGCCGATGGCATTGAATACCTTGATGAAATCCCGGCCGAGCTGCGGGAAATTGTAATTCACGTAGCAGCCGTGGAAATAGGCCACCTGCCGGTCAAACTTCGCCTGCGTGTCGGCTGCCTTGCGGCGATACCATGTCTCAAACCGTGTGGAGGAGTATTTGGGGAAGGTGCGGTGCTCGTCGATACCCATCGTGGCATCCATCAGATACTTCACCGGGCGCAGTCCGAGTGTGAAATTGACCAGAGGGGCGAATGTCGAGGCCATCGACCCCACGAAATCGGTATTGGCCAGCATCGTGTCGCGCAGCGACGGGCGGCTCTTTGCATACTTTATGCGGGCAGACTGTATTATGTCGCCGATGCGCACGTCATTCGGACATGCCACCTCGCAGCGCTTGCAGTTGAGGCAGTATTTGAGGGCCTCGTCGTAGAAGAGCGGTTTCTTAAGGCGGTAGCGTTCGCCATCGGGACCGGCCTGTTTCGGACCGGGATAGTCGGGATTGACCGCCGTCACCGGACAATAGACGGTGCAGATGGTGCATTTGATGCACGACTCGAAATTATTGTCGCTTATGTTCTGTTGCTGTAGTGTCATCATAGTCGGGAGGATTAAGGGTCGTTATACTCCGGTGCGGGTATCGGGTGCGGCGGCTCGGGAGAGGGATTCAGGCTGCCGTCCGGTGGTTCAGGCACCCGTGATGCGCGATGCGGCGTGCAGGGCCGTGGCGAGGGTGATGCCGGCTCCCGACCCCTCCTTGAGGGCGTTGAATCCGGCCAGAAGCGCACCTGTGGCGTATAGATTGCTTACGGTGCGGCCATGCCAGGAGGGGTGGAAATCATCGTCGGTCACCACGCCGAACGTCATGTAGGGCTGCGGCGCGTAGAAATCCTTGTCGTACCAGGCGGTGCGCCCTTCGCTGACGTTGAGGTCGAGTCCGAGCGCGGGTTCGTAGATATGCTCCATGTCGGCAATCAGGCCATGGCCGAAGAAGCTGCCGGTGGAGATCACGAAGTTGTCGGCTTCGAGCGGCATGTCGCCGAGGTTGACGGTGTATAGGCGATGGAGGCGTCCGTCGGATATCTCGCCGCGCTTCACCGTATCGCCCGGCAGGAACTCGCCGCCGAGGCGGATGAAGAGGTCGCGCAGGCTGAGCTGGCAGCGCACGCCGGGCACAGAGGCCGGTGTTGTGGGGATAAACCATACGGGGCATTTCACCGCGCGGCGCAGCCGCTCGACAGGTTCGTCGCTGAATATACCCAGAATCGCCGGCATGATTACCGCATCGCATCCGGTGGCTACTTCGTTGATTTTGAATGCGAGGTCGTCGACGGCCTCGTCGGTAAGGAAGCGCGACATGTTGGTGGCACGCATCTCGGTGGTGCTGCGCCGCAGGATATCGAGCTGGGGGATATTGACGGTGGCCATGTGGCACTCCACCCCTTTCTTCTCAAGTCCGGCAGCCAGAAAGCGGGGATAGAAGTCGAGATAGGAGTAGATATTGACCAGAGCCACCTTCTTCCAGGGCATAGGCGCATCGGCATCGAGCGCCACGTAATCGTTGAGGGTGAGCCAGGCGGGCTTCATGAATCCCAGAGGGGTGAGGCGCAGATGGTTGGCATCGAGCGAACCGCTGACTTTCAGTCCGGCGTCACCCAGAATGGAGGGGACGCGACCGAGCAGCGAGCGGAGACGGTCAGCGCCGATCACGCGGTAGGGATGCCTCTCGGGGAGAGACTGGATATGCGACAGAGGGTCGGCGATTACGGCTTTTCCGTCGGCGTGGCCGAGGAGTTCAAACGAACCTGACCAGAAATGCAGGGCGCTTTGTCCGGCCGACACGATGGCGGTGCGTTGTCCGGCGCGTGCGCATTCAATTCCGCTTACAAGCCCGCTGAGGCCTCCGCCGATTATGATGGTATCGAATTTCATGGCAGTAATGTTTTTCGGGAGTTAGTGGAGAGGCTGTTCGGGGCCGGAGGGTGAGGCGGTGTCGGTGTCGAGTCCGCATACACCCTCATAGAGCCAGGAGGTAAACTGGATTTCCACCAGCGTTTCTCCCCAGCATACGGGGTACATGCCGTGCCAGCGTTCATCGAGGAAGGAAGCGAGGTCGTTGAGGGTGCGCCGGGCGCACTTTTCGTGTCGCTCCAGGAGTCCGGCGGCGCGGCAGGCGCAGAGTTCCCCCTGGCAGGTGCCCATCCCCATGCGTGTGCGCCGGCGGAGATTCACGAGATTATGCACGTGGAGCTCCTCGATGGCGAAATTCACCTCGCCTACCGACACCTGCTCGCATTCGCACACCAGCGCGTCCTCCGCGTCGTCATTCGAGGCGATGCGCCCCGTCAGGCTTCCGTGGCGCTCTTCGGCGGCTTTCTGCTCGGTGCTGAGTTCGATGATATGGGCGCGGCGCCGGCGGTCGTCATCAGTATTCTCCGAGCCCGGGAGAGGCACTTCGGCCGTCTCGCATTTGCGGCTGACGCCGAGTTTGGCGCACGCCATGTCTGTGGCTTCCTGTGCCATCAGACGGTAGGTCATCAGTTTGCCGCCGGTGATGGTGATGAATCCTTCGAGACCGTCGCGTTTGGCATGGTCGAGGCATACTATGCCACGGCTGATGCTGCGGCCTGTGGGGTCGGAATCGTCGGCCACCAGGGGGCGCACACCGGCATACGCACGCAGGATACGGGTCCATGCCATGGCGGGTGAGAGCTTTGTGCCCTCGCGCAGCAGCAGGTCGACTTCGGCGGGAGTGACCTCCATATTGTCGATTTCATCGTAAGGGATTCGGGTGGAGGTGGTGCCGATGACGCAGATGGTGTCGCCGGGCACGAGGATATCGGCATCGCCCGGTTTGCGGCAGCGGTTGAGCACCATATGGTTGATGCGGTGGCCGAAGATGAGCAGCGATCCCTTGGCGGGGTACATGTTGATATCGACTCCGGCCAGCTGAGCAATATGATGCCCCCAGATTCCGGCGGCATTGATGGTGACTTTGCCACGGATTTCACTTTCCGAGCCGTCGCGGTGGCTGCGGAGACGCACGCCTGTGATGCGTGTCCCCTCGCGCAGGAATCCGATAACCTCCTGATATGTCAGGATATCGGCCCCGTTCATGCGGGCAGCCATAACGTTGGCAGTGGTAAGGCGGAAAGGATCGATCGAACCGTCGGGCACTTTCACGGCACCGATGATGGCCGGATTGACCGAAGGTTCGATACGCAGCGCTTCGGCGGGGTCGAGCTCCTCGGCCTGAATGCCCGACTTGCGGCAATCCTCGATGAAGGCTGCGTGATAGTCGAGCCCGTCCTCCGGGAGAGATACGAAAAGGCCACCGGTCTCTTCGATGCAATGGCGTGCGATGCGCTTGAGGATCATATTCTCCTTGATGCATTCGGCAGCCGATTCGGGGTCGGTGTGGGCGTATCGGGCGCCGCTGTGCAGCAGTCCGTGGTTGCGTCCTGTAGCTCCGGCGGTGAAGTCCAACCGCTCTATAAGTATTGTGCGCAGACCACGCATGGCGCAGTCGCGGGCGGTACCGGCGCCTGTGGCTCCTCCGCCGATGATGATGACATCGTAGTCTTTCGTGTTTTCCATAGATGTGGTTTTCATGGTACGCCGGACGCACTTGGCTGGCACACACTGGCAGTGAAAGCGGGGTGTCCGGGAAAGATTGTCGTATCCCCAGTCATATGGTGATGTGTGGGGAGAGAATAATGTAGATAACTGTTAATATATTCAAAAACAGCTTTCTAATTAATATAACGCCGGGGGGTCGGAATGGTTTGATGACGCAAAATGTGTTTTGCAGCATGTCGCACGGGAAGTGGTTTAAATTAATCTGATTTTAGTATATTGCGTGGATGCGGATGTGTGGATGGCATATGAAAATAAAAACTGCCGCCATACGGAGCGGAGTCCGTGTGGCAGCAGATTATGACGGGGCGTGAGGCGGGAGTGATCACATCACGCTTTCAATCCAGTTGAAGAGGTCGGGGAGGTTGTAGTCGCCCGAGTGGGGGCGGTTCCAGGGGAGTTCGAAATCCACTTCATACCCGGCATTGCGCAGGCGGGTGGCCAGATTGACGGGCACGAGGAACGAAGTGTCGCGATCCTTGGCACCGTGGCGAATATACCAGTGTGGCGCGGTGCCCTGACGGCCCGGTGCGATGAAATTCATGGGGTTCATGAGCATCACGCGGTAGTTCATATCCTCCGAAAGGGTGGCCGAGGGGTCGCCGGTGCGTTTGCGGAGACTGAAATCGGTGAAGTTGGCCGGGGTGCCGTCGGTGCTTCCGAATACGGTGTTTTCGGGAGTGGCCGAATCGTGGAGCACACCATAGGCATCGAATGCCGGGGGAGTCTTAAGGGCCTGCTGTGTGGCCACATAAGAGAGGTATTTGTCCCAGTCGATGTCGATTACGTAGTCGGTATATTGAGTAGGCATCGTGCGTCCGCCGCCTCCGGGGGCGCCTTGGCGTTGCTTTCGCTCACCGCCGGCGGGAACACCCTGCTGGCGGCCGGGCATCCCTCCGTTGGCGGGGCCTGCTCCAAGCTGCTGTGCAAAGGTGGGGCGCGGTTTGGCATAGCGCACTATGCCGATGCTGTCGGGTATCTCACACCCCTCTTCAAGGGCTTTCTGTGCGGAAGCCATGATGAAGGTCTTGAGATAGTCCATATAATTGGACGAAGTGACGGGGGTGCCGTTCTGGTCGGTAAGGTGGAGCGAGTCGATGTAGGCCGGGCAGAGGGCTGCCAGTTCGTCGGATATGGCGATCTGGGCGGCATCAAGCTTGCGCACGCCGGTGTTGGTGCATCCGTAGAGCCATTCATACTCCATGTCGGCATGGTTGAGGTCGGTGATGGGGCAGTAGCATATTGACGCGTATACGGCATCAGAGACCTCGGCAGCTCCCATGGCCTTCAGGAAGGGTTCGTATTCGGGTGCATCTCCCGTAGCACCCTGAAGCGATGACATGGCGCCTCCGGCACTCGTGCCGTCGGTGAATATTCGCTCCGAGTTGCCCGGAATCAGGTCATCGTTGTAGCGCAGATAGCGGGTAGCGGCCTTCAGGTCGAGCAGCCCGGCGGGGGCGGTGCCGGTATAATATGTCTTTCCGTCCTTTTCGATGGTGGCTCCGTTGCCGCGTGCGCCCGGGATGCAGAGCACGTATCCCCGCGCCAGGGCGTAGCCGGTGGCATCCACCGCCGAGGGGGTGCCTGCGGGTGAGGCCATGTAGCCTCCTACGTTGTTGCGCATGAGAATCGGTATATCCTTGTCGTCCTTCCCTTTAAGGTCAAGGGGAACGTAGAGGTTGAGCTGCTGGTAGGCGGGGTCTTCGACGTTGCGCACGTATGCAAGCCCTTCGTAGGCTTTGAAGCGCACTGTTTCGCCCCAGGGCATGGTGATGGAGTCGACACGGAAGTTGTCGGGATTGAAGCGTAGCGGGTCGGATGTACCGGCGCTTGCAGCGGGCAGCACACAACTGATACCCATAATGGATGGCAGTAGGAATTTAAGCATGATAAGATATTTGTGTATAAGCTTTCTATGAATTGAAACAGTTTGCCGATGCGATGGTTTAACAGATGTGCTCTGATTATCGGCAAATCAATTGATATAGGTGGCGGATTGCAATAGTACCGGATAACCGGGGGGAGGTGGGGGCAGTCAGGCCGGATGTGTGGCGCAAGTAATGGC
>CAMWRH010000087.1 GCA_947176605.1 uncultured Porphyromonadaceae bacterium | reverse complement strand
CTCCTGACCCGCCTCCTTTCATGGCGCCCTCCCCCCGGCAAAAAAATCGGCTCCGACGCATACCAGAACCCCGCCGCCCATACGTTTGTTAATTCATAGACCCCTCTCCACAAGACAAAAAAAACAAAGTATGGCAGAAAAGAAATACAAAGTACTCCTCCTCAACGGCAGCCCCCACCCCAAAGGATGCGTGGCCCGCGCCTTCGACGAACTCGAAGACACCCTCCGCAAACTCGACATCGACACCGAACGCATCGAAGTCGGCACTCCCGCCATCCGAGGCTGCATCAGCTGCAACTACTGCCGCCAGCACGGCAAATGCGTCTTCAACGATCTCGTCAACGAAACCGCACCCAAATTCGCCGAAGCCGACGCCCTCGTAGTAGGCACACCCACATACTATGCCGGAGGCAACGGCCAATTGCTCGCTTTCCTCGACCGGCTGTTCTACAGCACAGCCTCCACCGTCAACAAGACCATGAAAATCGGGGCCGCCGTCGTATCATCACGCCGTGCCGGAAGCACCTCGGCTTTCGATGAAATCAACAAATACTTCACCATCAGCGCAATGCCCATCGCTTCCTCCACCTACTGGAATGAAGTGCACGGCTTCACCGCCCAAGACGTAGAGGCCGACCTCGAAGGGCTCCAGACCATGCGCAACCTCGGCCGCAACATCGCCTGGCTCTGCCGCGCCATCGGCCAGCTCCGCGCCACCGACGGCATCCCCCCGCAGGAACGCTCCCAGTTCACCAGCTTCCACACCGAAGGATAAGCCCGCTCACCAAAAATTCCTGATCTCCATCGCCGACTCCGGCTCACCCGCCCGGGCGCGAAGCCGGGACTCGTAGTCCTCCGCCCGAGCTTCAGCTATGGGAAGAGGCTGGAAAAAAACATACATATCAATCTGTCAATGCTCCGGGGCCCTCCCCGGAGCATTGACATCCATACCATCCTGCATCAATGAACAAAGGACTCCTTGCCCTCGCAATGGGCACCTTCGCCCTCGGAATAGCCGAATTCCTGATGATGGGCATCCTCGGCAATATCGCACAAAGCATGGACGTCACCATCTCGCAGGCCGGAAATTTCATCTCGGCCTATGCCGCCGGTGTCTGCGTGGGCGCTCCCGCACTGCTTTTCGCCCGACGCATCCCGCTGCGCACCATCATGCTCTCCCTGGCCGCGATCATAGCCATCGGCAATCTCGGCGCCTGCGTCGCACAAGGCTACTGGCCATTCATCATCGCCCGCTTCATTTCCGGACTCCCCCACGGCGCATACTTCGGCGTAGGCGCCATCGTGGCCCGACGCCTCGCCGCTCTGGGCAAGGAAGTGAGCGCCGTGGCTTTCATGATAGCCGGAATGACCATCGCCACCCTCATCGGCGTGCCGCTCGGCACTTTCATCACCAACTTCGCCACCTGGCGCATTGCGTTCCTTACGGTAGGCATCACAGGTATCCTGACATTTATCGCCATACGCCTGTGGATACCCCACGTGCAGGGGCTTGAGGATCACGGCTTCCGCGGCCAGTTCCGCTTCCTGCGCACCCTCCCCCCGTGGCTCATCTTCGGCGGCGTACTCTTCGGCCAGATCGGCATCTACTGCTGGTACAGCTATATCGACCCGCAGCTTACCGAAGTGGCCCGATTCCCGCAGCAGGCCCTCACATGGCTCATGGTGCTCGCCGGAGGCGGCATGGTGGCCGGCAATCTCATAGCCGGACGCCTCAGCGACCGCCACGCCCCGGCCGCCGTAGCCGCGTGGGTGCAGGCGGCCGCCATACCCATCCTGCTTCTTTTCTATTTCTTCGCGTCATGCCAGGCGGCGGCCGTAGTCCTGATGGTGGCCGGCACGGCAAGTCTGTTCGGCTCCGGAAGTCCGCTGCAAAGCTCAATCGTAGGATACTCCCGTGGCGGCGAACTCCTTGGCGCCGCCTGCATTCAGATAGCCTACAACGCCGGCAACGCCGTCGCAGCCGCCATCGGCGGCGCCGTCATCGCCCGTGGCTACAGCGTCACCACCCCCGCCATCACCGGCCTGCCCATCATCCTGCTCGGCTGCTCCCTGCTCTTCATCCTCTACCGCCGCTACGAGCGCACCTCCCCCCGCCCCTGAGGGCGCCTCCTCATTTTTCCCCACAAAAAAGGCTTCGCGAACCTCGGTTACCCCGAGACTCGCGAAGCCTTTTAGTTATGTGTGCAGGCTTCAGCCTGCCTGCCAGGGTTCAGTTATTCACAAGCTGCACCACGATCAGCCGTCCCCCGTCGGCGGAACTCAGCAGAATCTTCCGCCCGTCAGTCAGCTCCACATACTCCCCCACACGTATCTGACGCTTCGGCTGCTCCGTCACATCCCACATATCGGGCAGACGCCGGTTGATAAGTATCCAGCGCCCGTTGTGGAAATGGAAGTCGCCTACAGGCTTCTTGTCTTCGGGGCGCGTGCGCTCGTTGGGTGTCACAAAGCGGTTGGCATGCCACATGTAGAGCGACTGTTTGTCGTATACCATCAGGCGGTAATTCTCCGGCAGAAACTTCCCCTTTGCCGGAGAATAATACAGATTCAGCACCGGCAACTGCCCGTGATACTCCTTCCCGCAGAACGGACACTTCGGCTTAGTCGAATTGTCAAACACAAACCAGTGTGCCTCACAGTCGGGATTCTGACAGGGCTGTATCAGATCCGTGGTCTTCACCAGGGCCGCCTCCCATTCATCGGCCGTGGGGCGCTTCGAGGGGTCGTGCAGTCCGTCGATAAAGGCCCGGTCAAACAGTTCCTTCAGATAAGGGCCGCATAGCGTGTAGGGGCGCTTCTCCACATCACCCTGCGGCAGCTCCGACGGGGCAAGGTTCTTCACCTTGGGCCGGTTGCTCTTATCCGTGGGATGCTCCACGAAGAGTGCCTTTTCCCCCATCGACAGTTCCTCGTCGCGGCCCGTATCAAGATCATGCACCTTCCCGCCGCGCAGCGGATGGCGGTTGAGCAGATACATGTAGATCAGCACCGCCAGGGCGTGACGGTCAGTCTGGATGCTCGGCAGTTTCTTGTTGGGATCGCCTATCGGCAGTGCCCGCGTCTGCAGCACCTCGGGAGCGATGAAGTCGGGCGTGCCCACCACATCCGGCGGATATTTACCGGGCACCACAAGCCCGTCGCAGTCGATCACGGCCGCCCGCCCGCTCTGCGGGTCTACGAGCACATTCTTATACGACAGGTCGGAGTGCGCCAGTCCCGCCGCATGAAGCCGCCTTACGGCCCGCGCTATCTGCAGGCACATGTGGATATGGCTCAGCCACGTCCCCTTCTCTTCGGGAGTCAGGAACTTGTTGCGCAGCTTCGCCGAGGCAAACCATTTCCCCTCCTTCTCCTTGCCGGCGAATTTGCTCTGTTTGCCGAAGAAGAAATGCTTCTGGTAGGCCGGGCATACCACTCCGAGCCGCCCCTCCCACTCCACAAGCCGCGTGGGCCAGCAAAAGAGGTTTTCCCAATAGTCGCCTCCCACCTGGCCGAAAATCTTCTCGCGGTATTTTCCCACGATATTCTGCAGCCGGTCTTTGGCATTGGCATCCTGGGGCTTGCGGAAGAATCCCACCACATAACTCTTGTCGGGGCTGAAATACACATCCTTCATCGCGCCGCTGCCGATCACTTCATCCACAAATTCCACCGGCGTCCCATCCATCGCCGTAAGTTTTATCGTCTTTGCCATTTACGCTTGTCGTCATTGGTCATCGCGCTTATTCAGGGATACCGTCCCTGTGACGGTATCCCTGCGGCAGCGCATCAATACAGTATCGCTATCGTGCGGTCGTCATGATTGCCCGGACTCCAGAAGTCGAGCCAGCCGAGCAGCTGGTCGGCCGCCTTTTCGTTGTCGTCGGTGAGGTCTACCCCGGCGATCCCGTCATCGGGGAATCCTTTGAGCAGACGCTCATGGAAAGCCTCCCATCGGCTGAAATCATTGAGGTTGCGGTCGGTCTCGAACATCGGGTCCGACACTCCGTCGCTCATCAGGTACAGGGCCGTGAAGTCGGGCACTATCGCCATGCGCAGCCGCTTGCTCACCACGTCTTTGTCGTGGAATATCTCAGGCATCGTCAGGAAGCGCGTCTGGCCGGAGAATTCCCCTTCGTCGGGGGTGCCGAGCAGTTTGGCGGTCTTCGCCTCTGCATCATAGATGCACATCGCGCCGTCGCCTACCCAGAACGAGGCTATGAACCATCCGAAGTCATAACGCTTGCAGATGGCAAACATCAGTGTCGTGGCGAAATCCTTGAGGCGGCCCTCTTCGCTGGCGTCAGCCACGCGCTTCACGGCGTTGTGAGCGTTGACGGCCCCTTTGTAGATGATGTCGATCACGCGGCGCGTCACGTCGGTACGCTTTTCCGTATTCTCGCGGTCGGCCTCGTATGCGCGTATGGCCGCCTCAAACTCCGGATTGTCAATCAACTCGCTCTTGCAGTGCTCCACTACCGTCTTGCAGGCCACCTCCGAACCCTTTCGCGAGTATTTCGCACTCCCCGCGCCGTCGGCCACCGCCATGATATACCAGTCGGAATCCCGGCAATGGTAAAGGGTGAAATGGTCGTCGCGCGGTCGCCCCTCGTGGGCATGGCTCCGACCGCGCTGGCTTGCGGCAACCATATCCTTTTTGGACACTCCGTCTTCGCCTGCCTCTACCTTTACGTATTCCTTTTCGCTGTCGGGCTTATAGTAGGCTATATCAGGATTGGTAGGCACATTGTTCCACAGCGTCCGCGGATCCGGATTGAAGGCTATCGGGAGATCGAGTGCTGACTCCCCTTCTCCCTCCACGGTCGTGTATCGCAGGCGCAGCGTGAAGTCGCCGGCCTGCAGCGGTTTGCCGCGCAGCGTATACTCTCCGGTGTGCGTATCGGTAAGCTCAAGCTCGAGTCCGAGATCGGCCGCGCCATCGAGACCCTGCACATCCACCTTATCTACCGGGAGCAGAAAACTGCAGGAGTACTCCTTCCCCACCGTCCCGTTAGGCAGACGCAGCCCGAGCTGCCGCATTTCGTTTTCTATGACTATGCGTTGGTTCATTCGTTCATCTTTATAGGTTTGCCACAATGAGGCTATCGTCCGGTCGAGGAAGGAGCCCCTGTCGGCCTCCGGCACCCCGGCCCTCGCCATGGCGCTGTAAATCGCTCGCGCCTCCTCATTGAGGCGGGATACCGCCGCCGACTGTCGGGCGGCCTTGCGTTGCTGTCTGTTCATAATCGTTGTCTGTACATGTAGTTGTCACTGTGCGCATTGCGGCAGCAGCGGCGCATCATCCTAAGGCGCGGGTTATGTCCATCCCGCCGGGGCCTCCCTCGCCGAGCGTACCCTCCATGCCGCACCAGGGACATTCGTTGGTCGGACTCTGTCCGACACAGAACACGTTGCCGCATTCGCATACCACCACACCTAACTGATTGCCGCAGCACGGGCAGGCCGGTACTCCGGTCAGCATCCGGGTGTTGATCTGAGCCTTCTCATTGCCCGAGAGGGAGGCATAGCTCTCACGGTCGATCGGATACGCTCCGACCAGCCGGAAACCGCTCGGATCATATTCGCGCATCCCGCCTGCGGCGTAACGCTCTCTGCCGTATTTCACCAGATAGTCCTGACGCGTATTCTGACACCGCCCGTGCAGCACGGCAAAGTTCTCGTCTACTGTGGCCGGATGAGTCCGCGGATCCACTTTCTCAAGATTTATGCCCGTGGTCGGGGCAAGCTTTACCCCGTCGCTGCTCTGCTCGGATACCGACATGCTCGAGGTCTTGATCGAAGCCGTAACCCACTTGAAGAACTGGCTGAACGACTCGGCATCCGTATCCTTCAGCAGCAGTATGTCGTCGGTAAGCTGCGCCAGTGTCAGCACATTCACATTGTCGCCGATCGATATGGCCACCAGACTGCAGTGACGGCGGTACCGGTCGTTCCATCTCCGGAAGGCCGCCGCATATTCATCCGTGGGATTGCCGTCGGTAAAGAGGAAGATGATCGGTTTCCAGTCACCTTTCTCTTCCATGGTGGTGCGCTTTACGGAGCGGTCCATGTCGTTCATCAGGCAGTCCATGGCTGCGCCGAGCGATGTGCCGCCACCTATGGGGAGCACCGGAGGATAGAATTTATACAGTTCGGTCAGTGGTGAAAGCACTTTGGCTTTTCCGGCGAAGGCGATAATCGAGACGTATACCGTCTCAAGTGCATACGGATCGACGCGCAGATTCTGAATGATCGTGCGCATACCCTGCTGCACCTCTTCGATCGGGGCACCCACCATTGATTCGGATACGTCAATAAGGAAGTATATCGGTAGTCTACGCATAAGTGGAATGAGGATTTAGGAATGAGGAATTAGGAGTTTCGTTGTAGGGTCGCGACCTGTCGCGACCGCCGCAGGGAGAGGCTTTAGGAACGCGGGGTTAGGCTTTGGATTTTAAGCTTTCAGCCCGCGGTCAGCATACCACGTTCACTTCAGCCGGAGGCGGCGGCAACACCAGATCATCGGTGGCCCCTACGCTGCGGTTGCCGGTCTGAATCGTATCCGATACCCATTTGAAAAACTGCTTGAACGATGTGCTGTCAAACGTATCGAGCGAATACACATCGTCGGTCAGCGCTTTCAGCGGTTCGGTCTTCGCGTTCATCCCGGCCGCGCAGGCCACGATTCCCGCGAAGTTGCGACGCTTCACTTCGGGTATCATCTCATTGTATAGCTGTATGTCGGAGGGCTTGCCGTCGGTCATGATGAAAAGCAGCGGCATCCAGTCACCCTTCTGATCGGGTGTGCTGCGGCGCACCTCGCGGTCCACCCTCTCGCAGAGCAGCTTCAGCGCCTGCCCCGTGTGCGTCGGGCCGCTGTCGGGCGTAGTGATCTGCGGCATCTGCAGCTCATCGAGCGGAGTGAGCGGCAGCACCTGTTTCACTTCCCCGTCGTAGGTGATGATGCTGAGGTTCACCGACTCAAGCGCGTAAGGCTCCTGACGCAGGCTGGCCAGCATGGCCTCCAGTCCCACCTTAACTGATTCGATCGGCTCGCCGCGCATCGAGCCCGACGTGTCGATAAGGAGATATACGGGTAGACGTCTCATACTCTCAATATATATATGTGTGTCTGTCTTTCTTTTTCGTAGCTGTTATTTATCCTGCCTCCTCTCCGGTGGCCGGAGAGGGGGCAGGAATATGACGTTGCGCCGACCCGGCTCAGATCACGATGTTCACTTCCGGCGGCGGAGGGGGCAGCTCGCTGAGCTTCGTGGCCTCGGCTCCGGTCTCTTCCACCTTCATGCTGCCCGAACTTACCGATGCCGATACCCACTTGAAGAAGGCCTTGATCGTGGCGCTGTCGGCAGTATCGAGCGATACCACGCACTCGGTGATTTTCTTAAGCGTATCGGTGTTGGCTCCGGCACCTGCCGCACAGGCCACCACCATACCCCACTTCCCTTTACGGAACTCTTCAAGCCCTTTGTTAAGGTCGTCGGTCGGTTCGCCGTCGGTCATGATGAATACCAGGGGCTTCCAGTCACCCTTCTGTTCGGTCGTGGTCTTGGTCACTTCCCGGTCCGCACATTGCGTCAGAAGCGAAAGCGCCTCGCCAAGCGCAGTGCAGCCGCTGGCCTGGATATTGGGCTGCTGGAAGGCTGAAAGCTCCGTAAGCGGAGTGGCCTGCTGCGCCTTGCTGTCGAAGGTGATGATGCTGAGATAGGCGGTCTCAAGCGCATACGGATCCTGACGCAGGGTCGATACCAGCACCTGCACGCCGTTCTTCACCGCCTCGATCGGCTCGCCATACATCGAGCCCGAGCAGTCAAGAAGAAGATAAACGGGTAGTTTTCTCATAATTTATGTTTTCAGTTGTATTTCTTAAGATATTCAGCCAGGCCACCCTTCATGCCGGTGCCGATGGCCTCGAATTTCCACTGCCCTCCGCGCTTGTAAAGGCGACCGAACTCTACGGCTGTCTCCACCGAGAAATCCTCGTCGAGATCGTAGCGCAGTATCTCTTCCTGATTGGCAGTGTTGTAGATGCGGATGAAGGCATTGCGCACCTGGCCGAAGTTCTGACGGCGCTCCTCGCATTTGTGGATCGTCACCACAAAGATGATCTCCGTAGCGCGCGGATCGATCTTGGAGAGGTCGATGTTGATGCTCTCGTCGTCGCCCGTGCCGGCTCCCGTCAGGTTGTCGCCGGTATGTTCTACGGCTCCGTCCGGAGAAGCCAGGTTGTTGTAGAACACGAAGTACTCATCGGCCAGAATCTTGCCGTTCTCCCCCAGTATGAACGCCGAAGCGTCAAGGTCGAAGTCAGCACCTGTATCGGTATTGTTCTCATCCCAGCCCAGTCCGACTGTAAACTTCGGGAGTTCCACGGCCACCCGCTGCCCTTTTTCAAGATTAATTGCCATAGCTGTATATGATTTTAGCTGTTTTATTTTTTCTGTTTCCTTACTCCGCAGCCTGCGCCGCCGGAGTTTCATATTGCAAATATAGCATAAAAATCCATACCCTTCCCCCATATCTGCAATATTTCAGTCCTGCCCCCGCAAATCCTCCATCCTGCCGCTGCAATCTTGCAGACCCGCCGTATATTCCGGTCCCCCCGGGGTAAATCATCTGCGGATACACACGCATCATCCGGGAGCATCCGCAGAAGCATCTCCTCAGCGCCCCATCATGCGCATCTCCGAATTGAATGCCAGAGCCGTACGCTCCGAGATAGCCACCTGACGGCGACCCCCGAATCGCTTGAGCAGAAACGAGTGCCACCAGCTGCCACCCACATAGTCAAACGCACCGGTGCTCCAGGGAAGCGGCTTACGGCAAAACTCGATATTGTCGGCAAGAAACGGAAACTGACTCCCCGCACCGCTCGCACGCACCGATTCGAGCACCCTCACTGCAGCCCTGTACTGCTGACACTGCATCAGCGCGCACCCATACTCCACCGCACTCATCGGAGTGCGCTCATTCTCATGTTTCTCACACGTGAAGGCACACATCTGCTCTTCCACGCGATAACGCCTACGGAAATTCACATAGCTCACGAGCCATACCACCGCAAGCACAAACAGTCCAAACTTAATCATAATCAAAAAGCAACAATAAAACGGTTAAACGAATTTCATTCCACCCCAAGTCCCGATTCTCCCCCCGATTCTCC
>CAMWRH010000086.1 GCA_947176605.1 uncultured Porphyromonadaceae bacterium | reverse complement strand
TAGCCGGGGGAAAGGTAATGGTGATGGTGATGGTGATGGTGGCGCCGGCATGGCAAGGGGGTGGGGGGGAGGTGTGCGGATGCAGAGGTGGCTGCGGGTCAGTCGGCGTTGCGGCGCAGCGGGGCGAAGCGGCGTCGGCTGGCGAGGTAGGCGGTATCGTTCTGGTTGAGGTAGGCCTCGCGCTCGAAAGAGATTGCGAGGTATGCCCGGTAGGTGTCGCCGCGCAGGCGCACGAGATGCCATAGCCATTCGGCCACATACATCAGATAGAACGGCAGATAGAGCAGTTCGCGCATCTGGCGGGTGTGGATGGTCTCGTGGCGCAGCAACTGGTCGGAGAGGCGCACGCCGGGTTTTACGAAGAGGATGCCGAAGAGGTTGATGGCGCTGTATCGGCGTCCGATGGGGAGCAGACGGTTGCGGACTATCTTCATGGCTATTTTTTGAAAAGAGAGTGATTATGCTTTATCCGGAAGTACGGGTCAGGCCGTGCCGATAAGCTGGATGTCGAATATCAGAGTCGAACCGCCGGGTATGCCGGGTTGGTTGAAACGTCCATAAGCCTGCTCTGCGGGGATGTAGACCTCCCAGCGGTCGCCCGGGTGCATCTGCTGCAGGGCGATGATCCAGCCCGGGATAAGGTCGCGCAGGCGGAAAGCCGGGGCTACGCCGGAGCGGCTGCTATCGAAAGTGCGCCCATTGATGGTCTTGCCGGTGTAATGCACCGTCACCACACTGTTGCGCCCCGGCGAGGGTTTCTTCTGGTCGCCCTTACCGATCACCTTATAGAAAATCCCCTTGTCGAGGGGGAGTACGCCCGGCTCCTGACTTTTATCGCGGAGCCATTGGCGGTTTTTCTCAATATATTCCTGTTTTGCCATACCTATATAACGGCCCAACCCCGCCTTGCCGCATACCCGCCCCCCTAAAAATGCACCGCAGATTATCTACCGTCATTGTTTTGGGAAGAGGATTTCGGTCAGCCTTATTTTCTCACTGGCGGGAAGGTTGTAGATGTCTTGCTGTGAAAGTTGTGAATGAAGATTCATATTCGGTCGGATAAATCTTCTGTGGCGCTGTCCGTTGATTATTGCAGTTACGTCATAATGACCTTTGGAATTTACTGCAATTGAAAAAACTGTAATTTCCCTTCTGTAACTGTCGTACAGGGGTGGTTCGGAATCCTTCCCGTTGACGGTATATCCGAAGGTGTTGAGATTGTCGGTTAGGGACTTTTGGATAATGGAGCGCCAGGGATGGGGAATGTCGCATTGCGCCGCAAATTCTTCAAACCGGGAGATGGCATCAGCTACCCGTGTGATTATTGCAGGGGCATTGCGGATGGCATTCTGTCCGGCGAAATCAAGCAGGTCGGATTTCGATATTTCTGCGATTTTGCCTCCGATTCCAAACCGATGTCCGATATTCGGCCCGGTACCATGGGTATTGAAGATGAATGTCATGTCGTAGGCTGGTGCCAGTTGCCAATGCCCCCCTTCTTTAAGCAGGAATGAGAAATTTTTGTTGTGGTCGTCTGTATTGTTGGCCATGACGTTGAAAACCATACGCGTAAAGAGTTGGTCAATTCCTGATTCAGGAATTGACAGTCGGCGGCATGTCTCAAACAGATCCTCATAGCAGCGGGCTTCCGGATTGATGGCGGCCAGAGTCTGGACATGAATCTTAGTCCCACATTTCCTGTCGAATCGTTTTGTCAGGAAATGGTTGATACCATCAGCCGGCAGTAATCGGCATTCCTGCATTTCGATTCCGGCAGCACAGGCCATATGATAATAAGCTGTCTCAATCTCAGCTATGGGAATGGAAGTGTCGCCGAACTTCAGGATATAATATTCAAATCCGTCAAGACCATCAGTCTGACCGGAACGAATTTCTCCCGTGGCCTTGTTTATGGCAATGATGGCTTTCATCTGCCGGCCGCCTGCCGACGTACCGACGGCCAGTAATGCCTGCAGTGTAAGTTGGTCGTTGGCAGTCAGTATGGTATCGTTTCGGTCTGCAAGTATTTTCAGCGACATGTCATAGAGTGTCTGGATATCAACGGCACGTGTATGGCTAAAGTCGGTAGTAGATGGTTCATACTCGAGTGCCCCCATTCCTCGAGTGCCGATAAACATCAGCTTATACAGAGATGTGATCTTGTTGCGCGGAATGCGGTTGTCGGTTACCCACTTGTCAAACAGAGTGTTGCCCCATGAATCCGGCAGCGAGTCGGCTATGAAGGGGGGCAGTCCCTGATACAGTGGACGGTCATCGCCATATACGGGAAGGAAGCGGTTGTGGTAATCTGCCGGGGAAAGCAATGGGGCGATATCAGGTATGCTGTCGCGGTGTGCGGGATTATACATAAAATATGTGCGTCTCGTTGCGGAATCCCATACGAGACGTCCGATCTCCACTCCCCATAGATTTACTTTGATCGATGTCATAGTTCTGATTTGCGTTTGCGTATGCGTTGCGCTTTCTTACCGTTGTCGTAGTAGAGATAGGGGGATTCAGGCAATGCTGGAAGTAGTGACTCCCAGTTGCCTGAAAGTCCGAGCACCCGCAGAAGACGGAACAGTGTGACGAACGAGATGTCGGTCATGTGCCCGGTCTCAAACCGGTAGAGCGTGGTCATGCCGATGCCGGATGCTTCCGACACGTCCTTTCGGGTAAGCCGTATATGCATCCGGTATTCGCGAAACCTCAGGCCGAGAATGCGCACTGCTTCAGCCGGGTTTAAAACATCATTTGTAAATATCATTATAATGATAATTAACGGTTGTATAAGGGTATAACATTCAAAATACCGATATTTACAAAATTAGGGATAAAATCGCGGATTACCAAATCTCCGGCGTAAGATTTTAATTTTCAAAAAAAGCGCTTCATGCAATATAACATGTGGCTTGTTATTGCATAATAGTGTGGTTGTGTTGTAATTTTGCATTGAGTCGAGGCCAATGTATGCCGCGTGTGTGCGGAATGCGTGCGGGATGCGGTGTCGGCTTCGGAATACATCACAATAACCTGCAAATCTGTATATACACATGACAACAATTCTTACCGGAGAAAACATGCTGCTCGTGTCGTCGGTACTGCTGATAGCCGGAGTGCTGATCGGCAAGACGAGCTACCGCACCGGTCTGCCGCTGCTGCTGGTGTTTCTATTGGTCGGGATGCTGTTTGGCACCGACGGACTTGGCATACAGTTCGGCGACATGCACAATGCCCAGCTTGTGGGTATGGTGGCGCTATGCGTAATCCTTTTTTCCGGCGGCATGTCGACGAGTCTCCGGGCCATACGTCCGGTTCTGGCTCCCGGAGTGATGCTCTCTACAGTCGGAGTGCTGGCGACGGCTCTTGTGACCGGACTCTTCATATTCTGGCTTTCGGGAATGAGCTGGACCAACATCCACTTCGCCCTGCTCCCCTCGCTGCTGTTAGGGGCCACGATGTCGTCGACCGATTCCGCCTCCGTATTCGGCATATTAGGCACGCAAAAGGCCCGGCTCAGGAATAACCTCCGGCCGATGCTTGAACTCGAAAGTGGCTCCAACGATCCGATGGCCTACATGCTTACGCTCATACTGATAGAAGCCATCACGCTGGGAGGGGAGCTCTCGGCCGGGATGCTGGTGGGGCAGCTGCTGATGCAGTTCGGGCTGGGTGCGGCTCTGGGTGTAGGCACCGGCTGGATGACGCGGCGCCTTGTGGCTTTCTACCGCCGCATAGGCGACAAGGGGAGCGAAGATGCCGGACAGGCCACGGCCATGCTCTCCATCCTGATAATCGGGAGCATATTCCTGACCTATACGCTGACCACGGCTCTTGGAGGCAACGGCTATCTGGCCGTATACATATGCGGCATAGCGGTGGGCAATTCCGAATTGCCCTACAAGCGCAGCATATCGAAATTCATGGACGGCCTGACATGGCTGGCTCAGATTGTGGTGTTCCTGATGCTCGGGCTGCTGGTCAATCCTCATGAGATGCTTTCAGTGGCGATGGTATCGTTCCTGATCGGGGTATTCATGATTGCGGTGGGACGTCCGTTGAGTGTGATGCTCTGTTTTCTCCCTTTCCGCAGGATCGGGCTGAATACACGTCTGTTCGTATCGTGGGTGGGGTTGAGAGGCGCTGTGCCGATCATCTTTGCCACGTATCCGGTGGTGGCCGATGTGCCCGGAGCCGGACAGATTTTCAATATAGTATTTTTCGTGACGATACTCTCGCTGGTGGTGCAGGGCACGACCGTAATCCGGTCAGCCCGCTGGCTCGGACTGATCGATGATACTCCGGAGGAGGAACATGACTTCGGTGTGGAACTGGCCGAAGAACATCCCACGTCACTGCGCAGCATGGTGCTCACCGCCGAGCATCTTGCCTTGGGCGATACCCTTAGGCATATCCGGCTGCCCGAGGGCTCCCTGGTGATGATGATACACCGCGACGGAAAGTATATAGTGCCCAACGGGAAAGTGCCGCTCCTTCCGGGCGACCGTCTGCTGCTCATCTCAGCCGATGCCGAGAGTGCATCACGTCAATAGGGGCGGGCGTATTCATTGGCGCGGCGCTCATACTGGTCGGCCTTGTGCATGAGGTCGTGGTAGCGGCGCATGGCCTTGTCGGCCTTGCGGCGGGCGGAGCGGGCGCGGCTGAATTGATGCAGGTATGCGTAGCGGTCGGCCTCACGGGCATAGTGCTCGGCATCGCGCAGTTCGCGCCCGGCGCGGTGACGGCAGTCGGCCGCTTTGCGGCGGTATTCGTCGGCTTTGCGGCGGTTGCGTTCGAAGCGGACGTCATGGTGGCCGTCATGGCCGGGGCGCGGATGTGAGTTATGTGGTGGAGGCGGGGGTGTGTGCTGGTGACCGGGGCGGCCAGGTTGACCGGGTCGGCGCTCGGGCTGGCGGTTGCGGTCCTTATCGCGCTTTTTATCCTGCGTTTTATCCTGCTTCTTATCCTGCTTCTTGTCATGTTTCTTGTCGGATGATGATGCTGGAGCCGGCATTTCCGACATGGCTGCCGATGAGGCGGCAAGAAGAGGGAAGTCGGTCGATGTGATTGCCGTGGCGGCAATCAGTATGCTGAGTAAAAGTCTGTGCATATGGGTCGGGGTTTTGCGGTGAGTCCGTCAGAGGGGCGGCATGGCCTATGCAGCTCCGCTGACGGACTTCAATAGTAGATACTTTCCCAATTTGAACAACTCAGCCGCCGGATGTTTAATGATGACGTGTTGAAGTTGTGATGGATTAATACCGTTTCCGGCAAAAAGTGCAAACGTACGGGTTGAAGATCTTGGTCAGATCGGGCCTTGCAGGTTCAGTCGTATAGCGGGCTATACGACTTTTTGTCGGAAGCGGTATAATGTTATGCCATGAATTTCAGGGCGTATTTGCGGCATATGGGTTCGAGACCGTCGCGGTGCGGACGCCCTACGGCCTCGAATTTCCAGGCTCCGTTGCGGCGGTAGAGGCGGCCGAACTCCACACCCTTGTCGGTAGAGAAATCCTCATCCAGATCATAGCGGCAGATTATTTCTCCTGTAGCCATGTTGCGGATCTGTATGTAGGCGTTGCGCACCTGTCCGAAATTGTAGCGGAGGCGGGGACGGTTGGGGTATTGGCGCCCTGTCTTTTTGTCAACGGAAGATGTAGTCTCATCGCTGGTATGCCAATAGATGCTGGCCGTGAAGAGGATTTCAGTCACGAGTTCGCTGGTCTTGGAGAGGTCGATGTCGATGGCCTCTTCGCCGAGTCCGGTGTCATCATCGTCATCACCTTTGTCGTCGATTGAGCCGAGTACGCTTTCATCGTCAGAGATGGGGCGCATCACCGGTTCGCCGTTTTTATCATACATCAGGTTGCCGGCGTCATCGGTGGCTTGCACCAGTTTCGGCGAACCGTAGAATACGAAATCCTCCTCGACACCGATTTCGCCGTTGGCGCGGAGCAGGAATGTGGAAGCATCGAGGTCGTATGGGGGAAGGGCGTTGGGGTCGACTTGCCAACCCATTTCCACGCGGAGGCGTGACAGACCGTGGTCGATATCGATTCTCTGACCTTTTACAAGATTGATAGCCATATGTGTATCAGTATGGATAAGTGGGGTTTATAATGGTGCGTGCTGCGCGTTGATGACAGTGGGCACCTGCAATTGCAAATATAGTGAAAATCCGGGATATGACCAATATATGTGGCGTTTTTCGTGGTTTGGGGTGACTGATTTGTTGATGTTGATATGAAATATGCAGAGATGGCGGCATATGGAACGTTGTAATGGCAGTAAGTATTAAAATTTTTAAAAATCGCAGTTGCGGATTAAACGAATTGCGGGATTTGCATTCAAAAAGTAAAACGAATTTAGAAAAAGAAAGGAGTACGATATGCGTAAGATAATACTTGCAGTGATGATGGGGTTGATGATGCTGGGTGGAGTGGATATGATGGCTGCCACGAGGGGAGCCACGTCGTCGGCACCTGCGCCGGGGATGGTGACATCCGCCAGTCGTCCGGGCAACAGCGCGGCGCGCCCCGGCGGGAGCGGCGTGCAGCCCGCCAATCAGCGCAAAGCCGAAGAGTGCCGCCGCAAGGCTACGCAGTACCGTCGCGAGGCGCAGGTGCAGCAGCGCGAGGCACAGCGCTATTCACGCGAAGCCGATGAATATGCGCGGCATCGGCAAATGTCGAAAGCACGTACCGCCCGCCAAAAGGCCGATAAGGCCATGCAGAAATACAATCAGCTGATGGCCAAGGCCCAGGAACAGGAGCGCAAGGCCGAAAGCTATCTGCGCCTCAGCGCCGGCCACCGGCGCTGAGCACTGTCCCGGCTTCCCGGAGACCGGTCAACAAACAGCGTGGCCACGCATCCTGCCCATTGTGAATGAAGGGCAGAATGCGTGGCCGCGCTGTATGGTTGGCATGAGTCTTCTCAGTCGGAGTCAGGGTCCATGACCCATACGGCGAGATTGCGCCCTTTTACAGAGAATGTGCCGCATCCGGCATCATCAAGTGTCAGTTTTTCGGGGATGCTTCCGGTGATTTCCTTCCATGTGCGGCCTGCCTGCGCTTCGCCGAGCGACAGCTGTTTTGTGCCGTCGGCGCCGTTGCTCATGAGCAGAACGAGTCCGGAACCCGGATGCTCGGCATCGCCGTGGCGGATGAGTCCGATCGTAGAGGGATGGTCGAGAAGCAGTGTCTGGTCGCCATACGCATAAGTGCGGCGTGCATGCAGCAGGATATCGAGTATCCTGCGGTGTGGCGAGGCTTCACGCACTGTCTCCTCTTCATCATTCTCCCCTTCATTTGCCGGGTCTGTGTGGGTCAGGGAGTAGTAATCGCCGTAGAATATGACGGGATAACCTTCCTTCATCAGCAGTATCAGCGAGTAGGCGAGGGGTTTGAACCAGTCCTGCACGTCGGATGACAGACTGCTTCCCTGCTGCGAGTCATGATTGTCGACAAATGTGACGGAATGCAGCGGGTCGGCTGCGGTGAGCGTATTGTCGAGGATATGGCTCATATCGTAGGCCTCTCCGGTTTCGCCCGCCTGATGAAAATTGAAGTGCAGCGGCACATCGAAGAGATCGGTCGAGCCTCCGAGTGTGTCGATGAATGCTGTCAGCACCGCGAGATCATCGCTCCAGTATTCGCTTACGGCATATAGATCCTTTCCGGCATGGCGTCGGGTCTCTTCGAGAAAACGCCGGGTGAATACATTGTCGATATGCTTTACGGCATCCATGCGGAATCCGTCGAATCCGAAAGTGTCGGTGACCCAGTTGCTCCAGCCGATGAGATGGTCGGCCACTTCGGGATTGTTGACATCCACATCATTACCCATCAGGAAGTCATAGTTGCCGTTCTCCTTATCCACCCCCTGGCTCCATCCCTTTCCGTCGCCAAGGATACGGAAGATGTCGGTGTCTCCGGTGAGATTATCGTAGTCTACCCCGGAGAAATGGTACCAGTGCCATTTGAAGGGGGAATACGTATCTCCACGCCCGGGGAATGTAAATGAGGTATAGGCCTCGATTTCGCGGGGCTCGCCGGTGTTGGCCATACGGTTGTCGGCGGCTACGGGCTGAGCCATGAAGCGTTCCGGGGAGTCGCCGTTCATGCGGTGGTTGAGTACGGTGTCGAGTATTACCTGTATTCCGTTGTCGTGGAGGGCTGCAATGGCCTTTTCAAGCTGGGCTCGGGTGCCGTATTTGGTGGCGACGCACCCTTTCTGGTCAAACTCGCCGAAATCATAGAGGTCGTAGACTCCATAGCCCACATCATTGATGCCGCTTCCCTTATAGGCCGGAGGGATCCATACAGCCGTCACCCCGATTCCGGCCAGATGGCGGGCATCGCGGGCAAGCTGGTCCCATAGCTGGGAGTCAGCCGGAAGATTCCATTCAAAATACTGAAACAGGACGCCGTTCTTCATATCACATAATATCCGTTAAATATCCGTTAATCGTGCAGTTGCAGTATAATCAACGCAGTCGGGTGTCGTAGTGTTCAGCGTGCGGGGAGAGGGGTGTCGGGGTGCAGAGAGGGGTTCCTGTTGCGGTATATGCGCGGAATCCGCACCCTGTGCGTGAATTCTTCAATCCGGATAGATGGCGGTTTTCTTGCCCGAAGTCCTTGCCGCGCTTGCTGCGTGAGAGGTCAATATGCTCAATGGCTACGTTTGCCCAGTGATAGAGGCGTATCATATTTTCCCTCCTTCCCGTTGGCAAATGACCTGAAGGTCTGAAACAGCATCATCAATGGAAAGGGTATGTTCGGCAGCATAGCAATCAAGAAGGAAATCTATGCCTGTGAAACGGCGCAGATATGCGTAGGCCTGCATATTGGAGAGATTATATCGCTGTGCGAAAGCTCCGACACATGCCACTACATATTCAATTCTGTCAAATATTTCTTTCTTATCCATGGCTATGCTTTGTTGCTTACGATTAAATCTTTAACATCAATATCAAGTAATTCAGAAATCCTTACAAGCGTATCAAGGGAGGGCTGCATTTTATTTGAACACCATCGGGAGCGGTAGCTTCATTTTTGCCGACCTGTTCGGCAAGCCACTTCCCGGTTTATCATTCTCAACCAATGCGATTTTAATCCTGTTTATCTTGGGGATTCCATATCTCTTGTTTTGCTTACTAATTACAATTATTTGATGTTAAGTAAGTGTTCAAATTTAAACGATAGTAAGTGAAAAGAAATCTTTTATACA
>CAMWRH010000085.1 GCA_947176605.1 uncultured Porphyromonadaceae bacterium | reverse complement strand
CCAATACACAATGCCCCCGCACGATTCCGGAGCAGGTGAAGGCGGTGCTCGAAGGAGGATGCCGCTGGATTCAGCTTCGCATGAAGGAGGCTTCGCAGGATGAAGTGGCTGAAATGGCACGCATCATCAAGCCCCTCACTGACGAGAAGGAGGCTTTTCTGATTATCAATGATTATGTCGACGTATGCCGCGACGTCAACTGCATCGGCGTGCATCTCGGCAAGAGCGACATGCCCCCCTCGAAGGCCCGCCTTGAACTCGGTCCTCTGGCAGTGATCGGAGTCACGGCCAATACTTTTGCCGACATCGAGGCCGTGCGCTCGCTTGACATCGACTACATCGGCATCGGCCCCTTCCGCGACACCAATACCAAGGCCAATCTCGCACCTATCCTCGGGCTTGAGGGTGTGGCTGACCTGTGCTCACGCATGAAGGGAGCCGAAATAAATATCGCGCATGTGGCTGTGGGCGGCATCAGACTTGATGACGTGCAGCAGCTGCTTGAGGCCGGATGCGATGGATTGGCCGTAAGCGGTGCCATCGCCTTTGCCGACGACATGGTGCAGGCCACCCGCGATTTCATCGCAATGCTCCCCACCGGAGTATGACATACCGTAATACCGAACTTCTTAATTATGAACGATATATTGAAAATCGGAGAGCGCGCATTCACATCGCGCCTCTTTGTGGGCACCGGCAAGTTCCCCTCTTCTGAAAAGATGCTTGAAGCCATTATCGCCTCCGGCTCGGAGATGATTACGGTGGCCATGAAGCGTGTCAATATGATGAATGAGGCCACCGACGATATGCTCACCCATATCAACCGCGACCGGGTGCAGCTGCTCCCCAACACCTCCGGGGTGCGCAATGCCGAAGAGGCGGTGCTGGCAGCCCGCATGAGCCGCGAGATTTTCCGCACCCCTTTCATAAAGCTTGAGATTCATCCCGATCCGCGGTATCTGATGCCCGATCCGATCGAGACACTCAAGGCCACCGAGGTGCTGGCGGCCGAAGGGTTTGTGGTGCTGCCGTACATACAGGCTGATCCGGTGCTCTGCAAGCGTCTGGAGGAAGTGGGATCGGCTGCCGTCATGCCCCTCGGAGCTCCGATCGGCACCAACCGCGGACTGCTGACACGCGACATGCTCCGCATCATTATCGAGCAGAGCAATGTGCCGGTGATTGTGGATGCCGGGCTGGGTGCCCCCTCACATGCCGCCGAGGCTATGGAGATGGGAGCGGATGCGGTGCTGGTAAATACGGCCATCGCCGTGGCCGATGATCCGGTGCGCATGGCCCGTGCCTTCGCCAAGGGGGTAGAGGCCGGACGCGAGGCGTATCTGGCAGGTCTCGGAGGCACATCCCTCACCGCACAGGCCACGTCGCCCCTCACCTCTTTCCTCAATAATCTCTGACATATAGACAATCCCTTTGAAAACGCCCCTGCCTACACTGCCCCATGCACTGTCAGGCGGAGGCGGATTATAAAAGATACTTACCATTACAATTCATGAAAATCGATAATATCGACCTCTCGGCATATCCGAACTCCGAAAAAGTTTACGTCGAAGGCAAGCTTTTCCCCATCAAGGTGGGAATGAGAGTAATCCACCAGTACCCCACCGTTAAGATCGAAAACGGCAAGCGTGTGGAATATCCCAATGAGGATATCACGGTCTACGACACGAGCGGACTGTATACAGATCCGGCTTACGTAGTCGACATCAACAAGGGTCTCCCCCGCCATCGCGAGCTGTGGGTCGAGCAGCGCAATGACACTGAAGTGCAGCCCGACATCACAAGCGAATACGGCAGGTCCCGCCGCGACAATCACGAGCTGGATGCCATCCGCTTCCCGGTGGCACACAAGCCGCGTAAGGCTAAGGAAGGCCACCGCGTCACTCAGATGCACTATGCCCGCAAGGGTATCATCACCCCGGAGATGGAGTATGTGGCCATACGCGAAAATCTCGACAATGAGAAGCGCGGCATCAAGTCGTACATCACCCCGGAATTCGTGCGCGATGAGGTGGCTGCCGGACGCGCCGTAATTGCCGCCAACATCAATCACCCCGAGGCCGAACCGATGGTGATCGGCTCCGCTTTCAGTGTGAAGCTCAATACGAATATCGGCAATTCCGCCCTTTCTTCCGGCATCGAGGAGGAAGTGGCAAAGGCCATGTGGAGCTGCTACTGGGGAGGCGACACGCTGATGGACCTCTCTACGGGCGACAATATTCACGAGACCCGCGAATGGATCGTGCGCAACAGTCCGGTACCCGTAGGCACAGTGCCTATCTATCAGGCTCTTGAGAAGGTGAACGGCGATGTGCGCAAGCTCACATGGGAGATATACCGCGATACGCTCATCGAGCAGTGCGAGCAGGGTGTGGATTATTTCACGATCCATGCCGGCGTGCTCCGCGAACATGCAGAGCTGGTCAAGGAGCGTCTTACGGGTTGCGTAAGCCGTGGAGGCTCGATCATGACGCAGTGGACCGTGCTCCATAATCAGGAGAGCTTCCTTTACACGCATTTCGATGAAATCTGCGAGATTCTGAATAAGTATGACGTGGCTGTGTCGCTTGGCGACGGTATGCGCCCCGGATCTACGCATGATGCCAACGACCGCGCGCAGTTCCTGGAACTTGACGTGCTCGGCGAGCTTTGCCAGAAGGCGTGGGAACATGACGTGCAGGTGCTCATCGAAGGCCCGGGCCATGTGCCGATGCATAAGATCGCGGAGAATATGGAGCGCCAGAAGAAGGTATGCCATGACGCCCCCTTCTATACCCTCGGCCCTCTGACCACAGATATCGCCCCGGCCTACGACCATATCACTTCGGCCATAGGCGCGGCCATCATATCCAATCTCGGCACAGCCATGATCTGCTACGTCACTCCGAAGGAACATCTCTCGCTTCCGAACCTGAACGATGTGCGCGAGGGTGTGATCACTTATAAGATTGCGGCCCATGCCGCCGACCTTGCCAAGGGATTCCCCGGCGCCACGGTGCGCGACGATGCCCTGTCGAAGGCCCGTTATGAGTTCCGCTGGAAAGACCAGTTCAATCTCTCGCTCGACCCGGAGAAGGCCAAGCGCTTCTACATGGAGTCGCGGCGCAACGCTCCGGATGCCGACGACAGGTTCTGCACCATGTGCGGCCCGAATTTCTGCGCGATGCGCATTTCGCAGAACATAGCGGAGGAATGCGACAAGTAATCCGCACCACACGATGATGATGACACGCAAATTATCCGATCCTGACCGCGACCATATTTTTGGTCGCGGTTATGCCGATATTATAGGGCAGTATGACTGGGATGAGACGGTGCGGATGGTGGAACAGGCCACGGAGGCCGATGTCGACCGTGTGATCCGTAAGGCCCGGCTGAATGCCTCGCCTCTGACTCCTGAGGATTTCGCGGTGCTGATTTCCGAAGCGGCTGCCCCGCGCATCGATGAGATGGCTGCCCTGAGCCGACATTTCACCGCCGAGCGCTTCGGAAAGACCATCTCACTCTATATCCCGATGTATGTGGGGAATGCCTGCACCAACAAGTGCGTCTACTGCGGATTCAATCACGACAATCCGATGGAGCGCACGGTCCTCTCGCTTGAACAGGTGGAGGAGGAATGCCGCGCCATCCGCCGTTTGGCCCCTTTTGAGAATCTGCTTATCGTGGCCGGGGAGTATCCCTCGCTATGCGGGGTGGATTATCTTGAGAAGGTGTTGAAGGTGTGCCGCCCCTATTTCCATAATCTTACTATTGAGGTGCAGCCGATGCGGAGCGCCGACTATGAACGCCTTACGCATGCCGGACTCAATGGGGTGGTATGCTTTCAGGAGACTTATCACCGCGAGTCCTACGGCAAGTATCATCCGAGGGGGATGAAGTCGTTTTTCGACTGGCGTCTCAACGGATTCGACCGCATGGGTGAGGCCGGCGTGCATAAGATCGGGATGGGAGCGCTGCTCGGTCTGGAAGACTGGCGCGGCGATGTGGTGATGCTCGCACGCCATCTGCGCTATCTGCAGAAGAAGTACTGGAAGTCGCGTTTTTCGGTCAATTTCCCGCGCATGCGCCCCTCTGAGAGCGGATTCAAGCCGAAGAGCATAATTTCCGACCGCCAGCTGGCCCAGCTCACATTCGCCTTCCGCCTCTTCGACCATGATGCCGACATCTCCTACTCTACCCGCGAGCCTGCCTTGCTGCGCGACAACATGGCCACTCTCGGCGTGACCTCCATGAGCGCCGGAAGCCGCACCGAGCCGGGCGGCTACACCCATCAGGCCGAAGAGCTCGAGCAGTTTGAGGTGTGCGATTCCCGCACTCCGGCCCAGGTAGAGCAAGCCATCCGCCGCGTAGGCTACCAGCCCGTCTACAAGGACTGGGACGCCATCTTCGACTGATCGCCACTCCCCCCATCCACTTACAAGAAACCGAATAATTATCATGGCCATGAATTCAGAAGAATTCATGGCCATGATAATTATTTACTGGCCAATATCTTATCACGAATCAACACCGAATACTATATGTATCACTCTCTGGGAAAAGCAATTGTCTCGCGTTGCTTTTGATTTTAAAGCTGTATGTATCTCCTCCTGAATTTCGGCACAACAGGAAATCCACTGTGATACCACCCTGTTCAAGCAGAATGTCAAATTGAGAAGGTATGGGATTTTTTGTATGAAGTATCTCAGATACTCTGAAAAACTCTCTGCCGGATTCTAATTTTGTTTCAGCCTCAATCCAGAAGGTTTCACGGTGTTTGGCAAGCAATCGTTCATGAAGTTTCATCAGTTTCCAGGCAGCCACATCCCGCAGTTTAGGGAATGTACCATCCTCAGACATAACCTGTGCAAACTCATCAGCTTCAAGAATACCCTGATTGGGTAATATCAACAATCCTAGACCCTGTGGATTGGGTCGGTTTGAAGCGAGTGTCACGTGTAAGGATTTATGAGTATATCCGTCTGGAACATATCCATATTTTTCCACTATCTCTTTACCACTTTTCAAACGGCTGATTTCCCATTCCGGTGCTTGCGTGAATAGTGTATTACGCACTCTCGAAGCCTCACGGTGACTCTTTAATTCGATTCCCTTGTAATCCGGAGTCTTAGATGAATTCATGGTTATCCCAAGCACATTTTCCACAGTTCTTCCGATACCTGTATCTGCGAGAATTTCAGCCGGCATCCAGTCGCTCATCCTGTCTTTGATTAAGCCAAGAAGTTCGTTGCTGACTGTATTCCGTTCATCTGATATTTCACATATCAGATCTTTCAACGGAGTGTCTACAGTTGACTTGCAAACCTTTCTAATATCTACAACCGTCAGATTGATGGCAAAAAAGATTCCATTGTAGGCTATTACTGCAAAAAGATCATCGGCATGCAGAAACTCCACATCCCGAACTTTATTTATCCACATACGTGGGTCGCCCTTCTTAGTAAGCGGACGATACAGAGATGTTTTGGTAAAGTACTGTGCAGTCTCCGTCAATATATAGGTATCTATACTACGCTTATGCTCCTGTCCCTGAAGCTGACTTTCATAATCATGCACATGATTCTCCTTAAAGTAAGCCCTTACCGGAGCTGTGGCATCAAGAATGCTTTTTCGCAGGCCAGTCTCGGTAATCTGCAATGTTGCGAACTCAACCCGACGGTCAACGAGGTACTTTATATTTTCTGCCTCAAACTCACTGTATGGCCGCATATG
Organism: uncultured Porphyromonadaceae bacterium; assembly: GCA_947176605.1. GTDB lineage: Bacteria > Bacteroidota > Bacteroidia > Bacteroidales > Muribaculaceae > Lepagella. Next base: position 3,497 of record CAMWRH010000085.1, on the reverse strand, counting down.
TACCATTGTAGTTCACTTTATATGTTTCAGAATGGTATTGGCTATGGCTCGAGCCATCAGAGGTGGGACTGCATTGCCTACAAGTGTATATTGCGGAATTTCAGACTTCCGTTTGTTACCTCCTGTCTGGCGTTTCCCCTGAAATACAAATGAGTCGTCAAACGACTGCAGACGGGCCATTTCCCGCACAGTCATAGCACGATGTGCGGCATAATGGATAAAATCATCCGGCATCGTTACCACAGTAGGACTCTGACCTTTGGGATTGAGCACAGTGTAATTGCGTTTGTTGGACTCAAGCCCCATCCTGGAGAGTTCTTCCTTGCATTTCGCATCATATACACCATGCTTTGCTATGATCTCCAGTCTTTGCTTAACGGATTCATTCTGCGAACTGGTCTGATGATTATACAGTTCCGGGTCATTGAAAAACAGGTTGCCGCTCAAATCTTCCAGCGAACGCACGTAGAAAGGTTCGCAAGAGAATGCAAACCGATGTCCGAAACGCCCTGCCTTTGACCATTCGGCAAATGTATGTGCCTCCTCTGAATCCGACAACGGACCTTCCACTTCTCTTTTTCGGATCAGAGGCTCACAATCCTCTATTATCCTGCGGTCTCCGTAATTTGTCTCCATACTTCCATTACCGATAAAATCAAGGTCATGAAGCGCTTCGTAGACTGTTACCTTCTCGCCTTGAGCTACTGTGGCAGGGATGTCATCAATAAGGCTTTGGTCTTTTCGACACCCTATGAACAGCACTCGCTCCCGATTCTGAGGTACCCCGTAGTCTGCAGAGTGCGCGACAATAGGCTTCGCGACTCTGTACAGTCTTATTGATTCCAGATGGCCGTCAAACTCTCCCTCACTTTCATCAGATACTGCATATCGCCGTATTTCTTCAAAAGTCTCATCAAGCGTACAGGCATACAGCTTTATCATATCGCGGAACTCGGCAACGTCATCTGATTTCCTGTCGAACTCCTCAAACGAATCTATTGCAGACAGTACAGTATTGATTATCGTTGTATCATCTATAAGCGAAAGGAAATTGTTGAAGCCTTCCACAAAATCATCATTATCAATATCGGCATGTGTCTTTTCGTTGATAATGGCGGCAGATATGGCATTGCGTTCATCCGTGCGGCGCAATAGGTTCAGTCCATGGCGGATGGTAGCAATATGTGTATCCGACTTGCTGAGACGATAGTCAATCTTACGGGTGATTGACTTAAACTGAGCCTCAAGTGCTGCAAAATAGTTGTCACGCTCATTGACTGCCATTTCGTCATCCGATATCTCAATCTTGATTTTAGTAAGCACACAAGTACATACAAACGGCGATGCCGCATGGCCAAGCATCACATTGAGATAGGATACGAACGAGGGCACATGCCGATCATCAATAATTGAGCGTATTTCCCTCATTATCGCATCCTTGAATTTTCCTTTGTCTTTAGTAAGAAGACCTTTTACATTCTCCATTACAAAATACTTCGGGCGAAGTATTCGTATGATATTGAGATAATGAAGAAAAAGATTGTCGCGTTTGTCAAATCTCTTTCGTCGTCCCGACAGGCTGAATGACTGGCAGCTGGGACCGCCTGTGACCACATCAATATCTACACCTCCAAGCTCTTCAAGAAGATGCGGTATGAATGTCGGAGACATAATGTCTTCGGTCAGGAATTTGGTATCAAGCCCAAACTGATGATTGTAACGCACCACATGGGTAAGTTCACAATTCTCATTTATATCACTGGCAAGCACAAACTTGAAATACTTGTTCTTGGTATACGCCTGCAGAAACCCCTCGCTTATACCGCCGGCTCCGGCAAATAAATCAAGGAACGTCACAGGTTTTCTGCCTTTCAGGAATTCTTTTTTCTCCGCCATATCAATTTACCAGAATACCCAGCAGCCAAATTCAGGACCGGGAACTTTGCGCACACATGGATATCCTGCAATTATTTGATTTTCAGTCAATCGTTTGATTCTCCCGGTCTTAATCAGCGTTATTCACGCATTAATTTACAAATTTACAAAAAAAAAATGAGACTCCACCATAACCAGTCCTCTTATGACCGTTTCCTATGGACTACTCTTCAATATAAGCCGGGACTGTTGCCCACCACTCACCACAACCCGCTTTGCCATACACGCTCGGAAGGCATGAACCATCCGGGGCATCCGGATGTTTTACTTTCGGATTGCAAGGTGGGCGCAGGTCTGCCTGAGAGTGGCGGCCAGAATTTGCCGACCACGCGATCCGGCACAAAACTGAAATACTTATACTACTGCCCTATGAAATTCACACAGCCCATACTGCCGTATGCTCCCGACGCGCTGAGCCCGGTAATCTCTCCGATGACCATCGACTATCACTATGGCAAGCATGAGAAAGCCTATATCGACAATCTCAACCGCCTGATAGAGGACACTCCATATGAAGACATGCCTCTGGAGCGTATCATCATCGAAAGCGACGGAGTTCTGTTCAACAATGCGTCGCAGGCATGGAACCATATCTTCTATTTCTTCCAGTTCCAGCCCCAGGGGCAGAAAGCACCCGGCGGCAAACTGATGGAGCAGATCGAGAAGCAATTCGGCTCGTTTGAGGAGCTGCAGAAAAAGATGGAAGAGGCAGGAGCCGGCGTATTCGGCAGCGGATGGGTATGGCTCGCCAACAATGTCAACGGTGAACTTGAAATCATCAAGGCCTCCAACGCCGAGAACCCCCTGACACGCGGCCTGAACCCGATTCTGGTATTCGATGTCTGGGAACATGCATATTATCTCGACTATCAGAACCGACGCCCCGAATATCTTAAAAAGCTGTGGGATATCGTCGACTGGAGCGTGATTGAATCCCGCTATCCTTTCTGAGCCATACTCTCTCTGCCGCTACACGCCGCTGATGCCGGCTGACATGTCCGGCCTGGGTGACGGCAATCTTGATTTTGCATTTTTTAAAGTTTTTATCTGAGATATTTTTTGTAATTTTGTTGTTATAAAGCATAGAAGGGGTGGACCATCATCTGGGATTCCACCCCTACTTGGCATTGTAATTATTAGTAATCAACAACTTAACCCACATATATGCAATCACCTTCAGAGCTTCAGGATACCATAATCGAAGCCATTTACGACAAGAAAGGGCAGAAAGTGCAGATCATCGACCTATCGGATATCGAATCCAGTCCGGCTCCGGCTTTGATCATCTGTCAGGCCCGTTCCTCGGCGCAGGTCAGCGCCATTGCCGACAATGTGCGCGACGAGGTAGGCCGAAAGCTTCATTTACGTCCCTATGCCACTGACGGCTACCGCAATGCGCAGTGGATCATAGTTGACTATGGCAGCGTGATGCTCCATGTGTTCCAGCCCGAAGTGCGCGAGTTCTACCGTCTTGAGGAGTTGTGGAGCGATGGCAAAAGCACGGAGCTTCCCGATATTGACTGACACGCTCCCCATCCTTCTCCCCCTCTCCGGATCTCCCC
>CAMWRH010000084.1 GCA_947176605.1 uncultured Porphyromonadaceae bacterium | reverse complement strand
GGGTCGCGGTCTTGGGACGGGGGGCGCGCGTGGTGGAGGCGCGTGCGGGTGCTGCCTTTTCGGGGCGTGGCGCAGGGGTGCGTCCGCCTTTACGTCCGTTGAGGAACCGGGCTGTGTTGCGGTCGATCAGTGGCTTTACGAGGGCGAATACGCTTGCGGTGATGGGTTTTGGATCCTGCGGGGGTGTACCATACAGCGCATACTCCATTATGGCTGTATAAACCTCTGCCTGCACATCGCGTGGCAACGGGCGTATGGCTTCGTAGAAGCTTCGGTAGAATATGAATGATTCCCGGCAGTAGGTGTTGTCGGCGCCGGGGTTCTGGTCCTTGTTTCTTTCCATGTCGTTTTATCTTAACCTGCTTAAGTGAAGTGCGTGGCTGTCTCGCCGGCGGCTCCGCGCCGGGCGACCCACAGCCGCGTCCGCTTCATGGGTGGGAAGAACGGGGTTCGGGGGGAGTATCTATATTTCTCTGATTCTGATTCCGTGGATGTAGAGCATCAGTTTTCGCTTGATGATGTACTCGGGGGTGCGGAATCCTTTGGTGTCTTCGACGACGAGGTTGCCCTGCGAGTCGGTGTAGACGAAGTCGGCGATGTAGCGGCAGTCGCGTTCGATCAGCTGGCCGTTGTGGTCGCGCTGGGTGGGAAGGAGGGTGTATGACACCTGCTGGCGGAGTCCGGAGATGAGTCCGGCGCGCTGGAGGAGGGTGAGTTCGGTGGCGCGGCGGTGTTCACGCCGGGAGGCATGGCCGCCGGTGGGGCGGGCGTTGTATTTGTTGGCCTGACGGCTTTTGAGGGCCGTCAGGCGCCGGAGCTGTTCGGGTGTCATTCGGGGAGGGTGTGGAGGAGGTCCTTGATGCGGTGGCTCAGGATGAGCTTTACGTCGCGGCGCGCGGGGATGAGGACGGTGGAACCGTTTTTGATGTCGCGGGCTTTCTTGGGTGCGGTGAGGCGCACGCGGAATGTGGCGAATCCGCGGAGGAATATTGACTCTCCGGCTGCGAGGGATGCTGCCATTTCGGTGATGAAGCCTTCTACGGCCTGTGTGGCGACTGAACGTGTGAGGCCACGGCATACGAGGCGCTCAATGAGATCTGCTTTTGTCATTGTCTTGTAGTTTTTGTCGGTATTTATCAGTTAATTTGTTGATCATGTGGGAGCGGCATCTGCACTTCTGCATGGGCAGTGGTGCGAGTGCGTCGTAGAGTCTTGCTGCGTCTTCGAGGTATCTGATGAAGGCGAGCAGGTCGGTCTTAGGTACTTCCATCTTCGATGAATTGTGAGACAAGTTCGTCAAAATACATTTCATCCCGGGGGATGTCATCATTCGCTGCCATGATCTGATTGGCTATGGTCTTTTTGGTGTGAATGATGTTGTATAGGACCCGGTCAATCGTGGCGCGTCCGAGGAGGTAGTAGCACGTCACGTTATCTTTCTGCCCTATCCGGTGGGCGCGGTCTTCGCACTGGCAGCAGTCGGCGTATGTCCACGGGAATTCGATGAATGCCACGTTGGAGGCGGCTGTGAGGGTGAGTCCTACTCCGGCGGCTTTGATGGAGCATAGCGCAAGCCGGGCATGGCCGGATTGGAAACTGTCGACGGCGGCCTGTTTCTCGACGGATGTTTCCCGGCCTGTGATGGTGACGGCTTTCGGGAATGCCTTTTTGAGAGCGTCGACAATCTCATGCAGGGAGCAGAAGAGTATGAGGGGCTTGCCGTTGGCAAGGAAGGTGTGTACAAAGTCGACTGCCTGTCTGATCTTGCCTTTGGCCGACAGGGAGCGCAATGTCATGAACCTGACAAGGGCCTCCATGCGCATCTTGCGGCGGATTTCCGCGTCGGAGCATTCGGTGTATTTTTCAAGATACTGGCGGAGATCGGCGGCGGCAGTGTCGTAAACTTCCCTTCCTTTGGGGTCAAGATCCACAAGGAGGTCGGTGCGCGTTTTTGCGGGCAGCTCTTTAAGTACCGTTTTCTTTTCGCGTCTGATCATGCACTCGGCATATAGCTTGCGCGATAAGCGGGCAAGGGCTTCCGCCTGCTCGTCCGGCTGATCTTTGCCGAAGGAGCAGTAGTCGGACAGGAACTGGCTGCGGCTTCCGAAGTTCTCTGCGAGTCTGCCCATGATGGATAGTTGCGAGATGAGGTCTTCGGGACGGTTGACAACAGGCGTGCCCGACAGCAGGGCAATGATTTTCTTTCCCGTGCAGATGCCTTTGGTGAAGATGGTCTGTTGCGCCGAGGGGTCTTTTACCCTGTGGGATTCGTCGATGATGACGGAGCGGAACAGTCTGATATAATCCGCAAAGACTACATCTTTGAGCCGGAAGGCGCCGTCGGTCTTTATATCCCATACGAAGTATTTGCGGATGGACTCAAAGTTGACGATGGCAACCTGATACATTCCCATTTTGAGCAGATAGGGGAATGTGCCGTGCACGGAATCCTGCAATACCAATGCCCTTACGTCTGCGAATTTCTCAAATTCCCTCTGCCAGTTGATTTTCAGCGATGAGGGACAGATGACGAGGCAGGGATAGGCGTTGGCGCAGTCTACGACGCCTATGCTTTGGAGGGTCTTCCCCAGGCCCGGCTCGTCGCCGATGAGGAAGCGTCTCTTGCGGAGGCCGAAGAGAATGCCTTCCTGCTGGTAGGCGTAGGGTGTGACCTTCAGGTTATGTTTCAATGTTTCCATATCATGATACAAGATTAAGACACCACCATTGAAAGGCCAACTCCTCATACTTCTCACGTCCGGCCTTATAGACGGCATCGCCGCGATTGATCTGCTTTCTGAATATCCTGCCGTTTTTTTTGCTGATGGCATAGATGAAGTCATGGTCGGAGCCGGCTATGTCCATATACCATGCGCGGGAGCGGTCCCAATCGAAGAATCCGATCATTTCCTCAAATTCTTTCTGGGAGGTGGCGGCGGTCGTTTTCAGATCACCTCCGAAGTTGCCGAGCCACCAATCCCATTTGCACCTCGTGTCGAGGCGGAATGGGAAGCCGCAATACTCAAACTCCTGCCCGTGATTGACCATAAACTTCTGAGTCTCGGCATTTTTAAGGACGTATGCAAGAAAGCTGTCATTGCGGGCTTCGGCACGCAGGGACCGGTACATTTCGCGGGCGTGGAGGAACTCTTCTTCGGTGTATTGCGTGTCGTCGACGGTGAACCGATAGTAGTTGACACGCGCAGGTTCGGTGATTATGGCATCTACCAGATTCCCGAAACGGAAGGCCTCTTCCCGGTTGCCGAATTGCAACCGGGGGTGAAGCAGCTCTTTGAGGGCGGTGAGGTCGGAGTTGGAGACCTCACCGCGCTGATAATATGTATCGGGATTATTTGACATGGTCACTGTGCTTTTATGTCTTCGATATATTCAATGCCGGGGTCGATGATTTCTTCGCCCTCTTTATTGGCCAGTTTCTCGCAGAAGGTTATCATTTTCTTGAAAATCCTGTCGAGATCCTGTTTGGGGAGGCTGCTGCCTTCCTTAGCCCACCACATCGACAATACCTGCATGTAGCCGGAGGGGGCGGTGACGTTGATTTTCTTGGTCACTTTCGTTTTCGGCTGATAGGCGGGGGCGGATACCTGCGCGAGATTGAAGAGGTCGACGGCTTCGGTGTTTGCCTTGATGGCTTCCGCTTTTTTTGCCTCTTCCTGTTCGCGTTCCTTTCGCTCGGCCTCCTTTCGGGCTGCTTCGGCGGCTTCACGCTGTGCGAGTTCGGCTTTAATGCGTGCGGCTTCGGCTGCATTGGCTTTTGCGGCGCGTTCCAATTCGGCTTTTTTGGAGGGGAGTCGGTCGAGAATGTCCTGACGGTAATCTCCGATTTCGGCTCTGAACTGCCGGGAGAACTGTCCGAGCAGACTTTCCATGACCTCTGCGCGGATTTTGCGCGATTCTTCGGGTGTGAGGTTGAAGGGCTGACGGACGGAGGTGGAGGGACGCCAGTCGGCCGGAAGTTCGGTCGCGAAGGCGGCAACGGTGTCGTACACGGTTTTGATGGTCTGGAGTGTCACTTTGCTGTTGAGTTCGGTCAGCTCATTGACACGGGTGTTGAGGAGGTCGTTGAATTTGGCTTTGTAGTCTTCGATGCAGTCTGTCCGGTATTTGCTTCTTGCCATCTCTGCCAGTCGGTGGGCTTCTTCGGCGCGGCGACGGGCTTCTTCCTGTTCGCGCTTCTTGGCGGCATAGTGGTTGCGGAGCTGTTGAAGCTGATAAGGTACTGTTCCGGTTTTTGTCGGGTCGATGTCGTTCTCTAAGGCGGTGAATTCCTTGCGGACCTGGTCGAAGAGCTGGGTGACCGGGGCTCGGCGCCCGTTCATTTCCTTTACCGTGCGTCGGGTCTTTTCCAGATACTTGGCCACTGTCTGGTCAAGTTCATCGGACATGCCGTTGGTCCTGATTTCGTCAAGAAGCCGCTCTCCTGCCATGCGGCATCTGTCGCACGACAGCTGGTTTTTGCTGTAGTTCTCGGGGGTGCTGCGTACTATTACGCCTACGTTTTCGGCTGATGAGGCTATGGCCAACGCCGTAGTAGCCTTGGAGGAGGAGGTGGTGGTTACTTCTGTGCTCATGATTGATGTGTATTTTTCAGGTTGTTTCAGAATGTTCCGTCGTCGAAGGTGTCACCTTCGGCGGTGGGGTCGATGGTGATGCCTTCTGAGTGGTCGGCCGGTTCGGCAAAGGACTCGGGCTGTCGGGGAGCTTTAGGCTCGGCGCCGGGGGTGTCGCCCATTGAGTAATAGTCGGGCATCTGTTCTTCTTCGGGGAGGTCGGCTTCCATGACCATGCCTTTGCCGATGGGGAGCTTGGGGTAGGATTTGAATGCATGCTTGACGCATTTGGCGATGAGGAATCCGGTGTCGATGGTGCCTCCGATTCCGGAGGTGTAGAGGGTGTTTTTGTGGTCGCCGTTCTGTCGGTCGGAGTATGCCTGCAGGCGTCGCCACCCTTCGGGGAGGATGATGGCGTAGTCGATGGAGCCGTCGATGCGGGTGATTTTCATGAAGCAGGCTACTGGGTTGGCGGGGTTGTGGCTGAGGTTGAGGCCGTAGCTGACGTGTTTGCGTCCGTCGGCTTCTTCGTAGCTGAATCTGTCGCCTTCGTAGACTACGGTGGGGGTGTCGCAGTGGCGGATCTGTCCGGCACGCTGACGCATGAGGATTTCGCCGTATCCGGTGATGGCGATGTAGACGCGGTTTTCCCAGAAGTCTTTGCCGGAGCCGTCTTTGAGCCGGAGGCTGCGGTTGAGGAGGTAGCAGACGGCCTGTGCGCCGGGCTCGAGGGTGAGGTCTTTGACTGCGAGGTCGACGTAGGCGAGGAAGACGGAGAGGGATGTGGCGTTCCATTTTTTCTTGTCGTCGATGATGAGGCGGTTGAGGTAGCGGGATTCGCGCTGGGCGAATGCTTCGCCTCCGCTGCCGTGAACCTGGTTGTAGAGGGCTACGATGTGATCCTGCACTTCGGCGTTGACGGGAACTTCCCATGGCTGGAGCTGCTGGAGTTTGCTGACTGTGTCGGCGAATCGGGTGGTGCTCATGTCTGTGAGTTTTTAGGGGTTGTTGTTGTGATGTTTCGGGCCGTCGGTGACGGGGGAATGTGCCCGGGCGGGATTCGGGGAGGCTTGCTTGATGCGGGGGCCTCCCCTACTCTCCAACCATGAGCAGTGCCGTGTGTCGGGCGGCCTGTTGTATTGTGGTGGTCCCGGGGCGGAGTCGAACCGCCTGCCGTGCGCGCTGTCTGATCTGTTCAGATTCCGCACCGCTCTGCCGTTGAGCTACCGGGCCTTGGTGAGCCGCCGGCGTCTCGCGACGGTGGAGGCTCTGTGTCATCATTCTATGAATTACTCTCGGTTTGGTCTTCGGCGCGGATCCTCGCGGCTTGTGCGGCCGAAGCTGTAGAACACTGTAATGTAACCTTGCTTTTCTTCAGAAAGAATTTTCGGATAAATGTATTCTTGCTGTATGTCTTGTCTGGTGGCGGGGTGTGTTCAGACGGTACCGTATGCGGCGTATTCGTCGAGGTGCCGGAGCATGCGCCCTTTGGCCCGTATGATTTCGCGGAGGTCGGGGCTGTGGGCTTCGTCGGCGATGTCGTAGAGGTCGTCCCAGTCGTATGACTGGAGGGCGCGGCGGTAGAGGCGCATGTCGTGGGTGTCGAGGCGGGAGGTGGAGAATTGGGTGAGGTTGATGTTGTAGTAGGACATGGTGTATGGGGGGTTATCGGGTCAGTGTCTGTATGAGGGGGTCGGTATACCATCTGCGCCAAAGGAAGCGGAGGAGGAGTATGGCGCATACGGCTGCGGTCTTGCTGAGGAGCATGGCTGTGTACCATCGGGGGTTGTCGGGGGTGGGTTCGCAGAAGATGAGGAATACTGCGGCAGTGAGGTTGAGGAGGAGGATTGTGCAGCGTAGGGCTGAGAGTATTGCTGTAGGTGTCATAGGGTCTGATAGTCTTGGGGGTTGTGGTATAGCCGGTGGAGCTGGTCGTAGCTTAACTGTAGCTTTCCGGGGCGGCGGATGATCCGGAGGAGTCCGGCGCGTCGCCATCGCTGGACGTTGGCTCTGCCGAAGAGGCGGTAGGCCTGTTGCTGGGAGAGGTATTCGGGGTGTTGCTCTTCCTGCCGGATGAGGCTGACCATTTGCTTTGCGAGGTCGCTGAGGAAGCGGTCGTAACTTACCTGTATTCCGGAGATTGTGATTGTGGGGTTCATGTGGGTGAGGTTTTGTGTTGGCATGGTGGCTGGGTAGAGTATTCTACAAGCCGGTCGAGGCGGCGGCACCATTGTCCGGCGAAGCGGGGGTAACTGTGGGTGCACCGGAGGCAGACGGGGTTAGTCATAGTTGATGCCGTGTTTTGAGAGAGCTGTCTCTTCGAGGGATGATCCGCGCCATGTGTCGAGGAATTCGTTGATGATCTCGGGGTCGGTGGTGTGGGGGTCGTATCCGCTTGCGTTGCAGAATGCTACCCATGAGATTTCCTCGGGGGTGAGGGCGGCGGGGAGGGTGCGCGTGGTCTGTCGGGTGTAGACTGCTGCGGTGCCGATGATGAGGATGAGGGCGGGAAGGATTGCTGCTGTATGTTTCATAGGGTTACGGGGTGTTTGGGGTTATGAGATTCGGGTTACTGTGATTGTGCGGTCCTGACGGTTTGTGCGGGTCTGGTACTTGCGGTCGTGTATGACTCCAAGCTCTGAAGCCGTGGCACGTACGCTTCGCATCTGCTCGATCGGGAAGTCGTTGGATTCTCCGACTTCCATGTCGGCCAGTGTCGGGCGTATTTTGGGATGATTTTCAGCCATTTTTCTTGCTTGTTTAAGGGTTAATGGTTAACTTTACGAGTGCAAAGTTACATAAACTACGCTCAAAAGTGTAATTTATTTCGTTAATAAACGTTAACGGAATGTATTTTGTTTCTATCTATATGAATTACAAGTTATTACAGGAAGCTATTAAGAGAAGTAAACTACAGCGAAAAGATATCGCACTGATGGCAAAAGTAACTCCCAAGACTATTGATAATGTTTTGGCGGGGGCAGATCCTCGTGTAAGTACACTCGAGGCGCTATGTAATGCGATTGGATTTAAGGTTAGCAACTTATTTGATGATGCTATTGAGATTCATTATGCTGGCCGCGATCTGATTGAGAACGGTAAGATTGAGCATAAGGGGCCGGAATATAACGGATGTTCCAGCTCTGAGGCTGATTTGCGTGAACAAATAGCTCAACTTAAGTCGCAGCTTGCCGATAAGGAACGTATTATCCGCCTCCTTGGGGGGGATAGTGTGAGTTGATAATCTATGGATAAAAGGAGAATGCTAACTTGAAATGCCAGCTTATTGAAGCTCAAGGTAAACTCATAGAGTTGCTGGAAGGACGCAAATAAACATCAAATATCTCTTTAGAGTTCATAATCAGTCTATTATGACAAGATAACATATGGAGTACACTGAATTTATCTCATTAGAAGGTTTTAGTCCCGAAGCATTCATGCAAATGTCTTTGCCTGACAGATTCCATGCATACATGATAAGGGAATTTTGCAGTGAAGAGGACTATTGCGAGATGATGCGGAATAATGGGTACGATTACTTACCCATATTACATAGAATAAAGCAGGAAATACCCGGTGAGTTCTATGCATATTTCCACGACTTGTTGCATGAAAAGGAAGAATCCTTTTACTACAAGAAATTTTTGGATTCCTTGCATGGAATAGTGTGAGTTGATAATCTATGGATCAGATGAGGGCATATGATGAAGTTTGCCGTAATAAAGCTAACAATAACAAAATATGGTTATTGCTTATACCTTTGGCGGCTAATGCCATTTCTTTATTTCTAACGACTTTTCAGGATTATATAAGCTTGCCTTTTTGGCTACTAGTATTCAGCGGCTTAGTTTATCTCTTAGTTTTAGGTGGATTGTACCATGGATTAACTGAAAACGGTTCTGGAATTTTTGATGAAATTCAGAAAAGGAACGCAGAAAGATTGAAATTCTCCACCTCGCCTTCCTTGACACCAGATATCCCTCTTCCCCATGATGGATATTTGATAGCGCGCAAGAATGACAATGAGAAGTGCTCTACATTTCGTCTGCATTCTCATATCGTGGAGATAGGTAAAGATGTAGACTTCAATACTCTTCACCAGTATTCCATACAGATTGAGGGGTCTAAAAGACAGAATAGACAGGTATATGGATCTATGGATTTAAGACGCTTCAAGTCTGAATGTTTATCCAGATTTGAACAAAGTGGCTATGAAATAATCGCCATCCAAAACAAGTTTGGCGATTATCTATGGATCAAGAAAGAAGCATCCACATGCTCTCGATTTGATAGGATTTACTTAAAAGGCATCGTTTGGGTTTATCGTATCATCTATCTCATAGCAGTATTAATGCCTTTCTTGTATTTCCCAACTTGGATATTATTAATTGCAGCATTATGATTAGACGAACTATAATAAGTTTAGCGGCTGCCATGCTTTTGCCATTGGTGCCGATGTGTACGGAAGCATCAACGAGTGTATCTGCGGCGAAGGCCGAAAAAACGGTGTATGTATGCACCGGACCAAATGCAAAACGCTATCACTACTCGAAGAAGTGCTCGGGGCTTGGCCGATGTTCTTGCGAAATCAAGAAGATGAGCAAGGCTCAGGCAATCAAGAATGGATGGAGCACCGGATGCCAGAAATGTACGTGACATTGGTAGGTATGGAGGGACCGGAGCATGCTGGGACAGCTTAGGCGCTGAAATTGTATGCAGAAA
>CAMWRH010000083.1 GCA_947176605.1 uncultured Porphyromonadaceae bacterium | reverse complement strand
CTAAACGAGCCGCTGACACCCCGTAGACACAGAGCACTCAAAGGACACAGAGGACACGAAGGACACAGAGAACGCACAAAGGTATAATTTCCTCTGTGACCACTCCGTGTCCCCCGTGTCCTCTGTGTCTAAACGAGCCGCTGACACCCCGTAGACACAGAGCACTCAAAGGACACAGAGGACGCACAAAGATAAATTCACTCTGTGACCACTCCGTGTCCCCCGTGTCCTCTGTGTCTAAACGAGCCGCTGTGTCTAAACGAGCCTCCACCCCCTCTGTGTCCTCTTTATGTAGGGTCCGGATTACTTGATACTGATCGGGCCGTACCAGTCCTGCATCAGTTTGCCCTCTACGTATTTCGCGCCTCTTCGCGCCCTTCGCGCCCCATCCCCGGGCATCCGAAAGTATCCTCCCGCGTCCCACCCCCGGGCCGCTGAGAGTAATCTCAGCGCTACTTAACAATTATTTCCCATTGACCTTTCTTTGTCGCGCCTTTGCGACAAAGAAATATTCCCTGCTTTTCAAGCCGGCTACGCTCGTGTCTTATTTTGCTGACCGATGTACCCAGACACTCCGCCAACCTACTGATTGTCACCTCCGGATTCTCCATAATCAGCTGCAATATTCTGACCTGTATCTGAGAGAGTCCCTTTAATACTGCATTTTCAATAATACCTTCCACCTCCGTTTCTTTGTCGTAATCCGGAGTTTCTTTGTCGTAATCCGGGATTTCTTTGCCGTAATCCGGAGTTTCTTTGTCGTAATCCGGAGTTTCTTTGTCGTAATCCGGGACTTCTTTGTCGTAATCCGGAGTTTCTTTGTCGTACGGCGATGATGAGAGCCGCCTTGATGCCCCGGGATGGGACGCGGGAGGCGCGGGGAACGCGGGTCTCTTTCGCCTTTCGCGTCTTCCCCCCGAGCATCCGAAAGTATCCTCCCGCGTCCCATCCCTGAGCCACTGAGAGTAATCACTGCGCTAAAGTTAAAGCCGGGCGCGAGGAAATCTCGCGCCCGGCCTCTGTTATTATGGATAAGTGGAATCACTTTTGCCTTATGAGAATCACTTTAGGGTGACTGTAGTCCATTGCTGCAGCAGTTTCCCCTCTTTATATCCGGTCCAGTTCAAGTCAAGTGTCTGCTGACCGCCATCGCTACTCCATTTGCCGTTATGCAGCAGGAAACCGGTAGCATTCTCGTAGATATCGTAATAGTAATACTTGCCCGACAGCAGTGAGGTCATCGGTTTGCGGACGATGTTGCTTGACGTACATGCATCAGTGCCACCCCAGTCATATATGTAATGCGCCTTGTTCTCACCGAATACCGGACGAATCGCTATTCGCCATGTGCCCGGTGCAGGTTCGCTGATCTCTGACGGCAGAATCGCGTTACGGTTGATATTGACATTATTGTAATATGAACCGGCTACGATGGTATTGGATACGTTGCCGTTGGCAAAACCCTCATTGTTATTGCTATGATTGGCGAATGCCAGGCGTGTTACATCCGTATCCGGGATTTCATACTTGTAAAGCTGCGGCCAGTAGTCCGTCCGCTTCTCGCCGGCTACATTCTGATTTACACCCTGATAAGTGTAATGGCAATACATCTCATCCCAGCCTTCGAGGTTCCAGCAGTAGATCGTGATCTTGCCGGCTTCGGTCTGGAAGAAGGGAGAATCGTTGAAGTATACGTTGGCTCCCTCTGCCGTGGGACTTGTCACTTTCCATGTTCCGTCGAGGGCGGTGGAATTGCCGCTGACCGTCTGGTCGCCCACTACCTTCCAGCCGGTCAGGTTGGCCGGGTTCTGGTTGATACTGTAAAGGGTGCTTCCATCCGGAGCCTTGCTGACGGTGTGGATGATGCCAGAAGCGTCCTTGTAGCTGAAGATCACGTAGAAGCTCGTGGCAGGCGTGGTGGCCGATTCGTAGGAGAAGTTCATCATCTGCCCGTCGGTCATTGTCTCGGCATTGCCGATCGGTTTGCCGGGCCAGGTGGTCACTGCATTGCGCGAGCCGTCGGCATTCAATGAATAGATGTATACGTGGGTCGCGCCGATCACGTTGAAGCTCGTGCGGTAGCTCTCGCCGCTTGCGACGGTCTTGCCCACGCAGCGCACGCTCATCGCATAACCGTTGGCACCCTCACGACCCTGCACCTGTCCGTTGATGAACGTTGTCACGTTACCCGAGATCTGCAGACAGCGCAGCCAGTTGCCTATCTGGTCTTTCTCCAGACCCGATGCGGCTGTCGAACTCCAGTAGTATCCGGCACGCGATTCGCCGGTCTTCGTATCCTCGGCGTAGTAAAGCGCCTTGGGGAAATAGATGTACATCCCGTTGGTGGCCCGCAGGGCGGCGTTGTAGTAGTTGCCTACCGAGGAGGTGTCGAAGGAGGTGGAGTTGCGCACGCTGTTCCAGATCTCTTCGCGCGGTATCTCGAATCCGGGAGGACACAGGCCGGCATACATCACCGGATCTCCACCCTTATTATAGGCTGCGGCGCGGTAATGACCGCCGGCTGCCTCGGCGTTGCCGTGGTATGCCACTCCGCCGGTAGCCTCGATGTAGAGACCCGAGGCGGTGGCGCCGAGGTTGCGGTCAAGCCAGTGGTTGCCGTTAGGTCCGGTCAGTACCTCGTAGTAGTAATACCCCGGATTCGGGTCGCCGCCTACGCGGAAGTCGGCCGTCGATTTGCCCGAGGCATCGATCTTGGCGGTGTGGTCGTGGAAGAAACCGGTGTGGTACAGGTCGAGAGGATACTTCGTGTATTCGGTCGTACCGGCGGCTGCCACATAGAGCGTCATCTGACCCGTAGCGTAATCCCAGTCGTTGAGCGGCCTGCTTACGGTCACCGTCAGTGCGCCGGTCTCGTTGCTGCCCGAGGTGCGGCTGAGCGTAAGCCCTGTCACCCCTTCGGTCTCGATCTTCCAGTCATAGGCGGCATCGTTGAAGATCTTTTCGTTGTAGGTTATCTCGTAGGTGTACTGCCAGAGTTTGCCGCTTTCGCCATACATTACGGGGAAGTGCAGACCCTCGTTGCGGATGTTGCCGCCGTTCTGCGATTCCGATGCGCCGTATACGCGGTTCTTGAGGAATACCCAGTAATCGGTGCGGTCCTCATATTTCACGGCGTTCCCTGCGGAGTTGTATCCGTCGATGGTGAGCATTACGGTGCAGAGATCCTCACCCGAGAACTCGCGCACCCATTTCACCGGGATCATGCGGTTGAGTCCTTTCCAGTCTACCGAAATCTCGGCGTTGAGCGTACCCGGAGAGGATGTCTCGCCGAAGTTCACTTCCAGGCGGTAGAGCTTCCCTGCCGTGGCGGCAAACTCACCCGATGCCACACCGGCATATGCGGGGTCGCCGCTTACATCCTCCACATCCACCAGCGAGAGCCATTTGTAGGTGGTGCTTACGAGCGTCCCTTTCCAAGCCTCGACTGTGGCCTCGGGATATTCGCTCTCGTTGGGGGAGTAGAGTTTTACGAATACGTTGGCCGTGCCGTTGGCCTCACCCTCATACACGATTTCATGGCTTACGCCCAGTTCGCGTGTGCCGTCGGTGATAATGTTGTATGATTCGGGAGCCACGTCGTATACGATGGCCTCCACGAGGGGCGACGGATTGGCGGCGGCCTCGGCCACTGTAGTGGCACCGGCACCGTTGACGGCTGTCACCACAATCTTGTACCAGTGGTTGGGCTCGATGTCGATATCCTCCACGCTACCCTCTTCGGTTTTGTTGCGGAAGTCTACGCGGTAGTAGTATTCGGTGCCGCCATAGGGTGCTTTAAGTACTGTGAAGGGGCGCTCCTGCGCATCTACACCTTCGTTTCTGGTGGGGTGCACGTATGCTGCCTCTTCCGCATCTACGGCCGTGGGGAGCGGGGTGGCCGAGGTGGCTTCGCCGAGCTGCGCGGGCGACTGTGCCGCTGCGAGGAGGGCTGCGCTTCCGGCGGTGCTGAATACGCTGAAGTCGTAGTGTACGTTTCCTTCCGTCACTTCACCCTCTTCGTCTACGGTGCCGTTCTGCACTGTCACTTTGGCGGCGTTGCGCCAGAGTGCCACGGAGTTGCCGCCGGTCAGGTCGGTCAGTGAGGCGCTGCCGCACATCGGCATTGTCTCGTCGTCGTTGACCACCTGTGAGTAGGTCACCCCCGTTATGTCGGCCTCGGTCATCTTGAGGTCGAGGTCGGTGTCGGCGGCGGGACTGTTGGCGATGAAGTAGAATTTGAGGTCGGTTGCGCCGCGCAGTTCGGGGGCGATGCTTACGCTGAGCGAGTACTGGTTGCTGCCGAGCTCTTTGAGGTCGGCGGCATCATACTGCTCCATCTGGGCCACTTCGCCGCCGGAGAGCACGAGCATCGTCAGGTTGCTGACGGCATACTCGTCGGTGGCGCGGGTGGCCACCTGCTGCATCTGCGGCACGGCCAGCCGGATGTCGAGGCTGCCATCCTCCCCTATTCCGTTGGGGAGGATGTATGCCTCATCGCTGCAGGCGCAGAGCGCCAGAGCTATCGTGCTGTATGCTGTGAGTCTTTTTAACATGGGTTGTCAGATTGCTGTTGGTTTTAGAATGACGATACTGTGTATGTCGGAGTCGTACCGGTAAAGCTGCTCAGGCTGAGGTTATCTTTCTGTCCTATCTGACCGGACCAGTCGGATGTGCCGGATTGAGATTTGAAGAGGAAGCTTACGCTCGCGGAATTTACCTCGGTTTTCTTCACTTTGAAGGTGAAGTATACTAAGTTTGAATCCGATGAACTTGTACTGTCATACCGGTAGGTAGTCTGGTTGCTGAGTGCCGAACCGTCGGCAAGAAGCGCTCCGCTGGGGAAGTTCCATACGTAGATGTATTCGCGGGTAACATTATCGTATGATTTGTACCAGCCGATACGGTAGGTGGCATACTCGTCGTCGTCGCCGTCATCGCCGCCACCCTCGGAGGGGGCCTCGACTCTCATGACTTTCCAGTCGGACTGGAACTCGTAGTAGAGTGTCGTGCCGTATGTGGCGATGTCTGACAGCAGGGTGCTGTAGGAAGATGTGACGTAGCTGTCGTTGTTTGAGTTTGAACAGAACTTCATCTTGCTTACATTCTCGGGCACCGCTACCTTCACTACCCACCAGTCGCTGTTTCCGGCAAGCGTGGTCTTGCTCATCTGCGTGCGGGTGCCGTCAAGGTCGATGTACAGTGTATTGCCCTGGGGCACACTGCCGGATTGACCCTTGTAGTAGATCGTCACGTCTGTCGAGGCCACTGCCTTGGGCTTGCCGGAGTAGCCGATGCCTGCGGCGGTGATGGTGTAGCAGTAGTAGCCGTCTTCATCGGTATCTGTCAGGTTGGGGATGGTGTATTTGTCGCCGTATGACGGATATGCCTGGTAGAGGAAGCTGTTCTGCGATGTGGCTGTGAATTCGATGTAGGCGTAGCTGCTGTCGTATTTGCGGTATGTGCCGCCGTTGCTGCCGCTTTGGGCCACTCCGTTGCTGAAGTTGCTTGAGTCGTAGGCGCTGTTGCCCCATGACGACCCTCCGTCACGCCAGATATTGAGGCCGGTCCAGTTGCTGCTGTAGGGCCAATATATGCGGTATTTGTAGCCAAGATCGATCGCGCCTCCCACGTCGGGTTTGGTCGATGTGAACTGGTATGTCGTGCCCTCTCCCACCGAGAAGTAACCCTCGCGTGTCGGGTAGTCAAACAGCGGTACGCCGGGTTCGTTGCTGCCGGGATAACGGTTGCTGCCGTTGGCGGTGTGATCGTCTTTGGCATCGGTAAACATGATCAGGGCCTGACCCGGTGTGGCGATACCCGAGAGGCGGAACACCCACCAGCCGTCACCCTCCGATTCCATCTGGATACCGGGCCAGAGGCGGGCGTTGTTGACATCTTTACATTTGCTGCAACTTACCGTCTGACGGTAGGATTCGCAGAAGTCCATGTCGTAGTAGTGGCGCGTCCAGTTGTCTTTGCCTATCACCCAGCCTCCCTGGCTGTCACCTCCGGAGAAGGTGTAGAAGTAGTTGGCGTCGTCGTAGGTGGTCTGGTCGTTGGGATTGTTGTAGTTTACTCCGTCGGTGGTCACGTTCCATCCCTTGAAGGCTGCGGCGCCGGTGAAGCAGTATTCGAGCGCGGCGTTGCCTGTGCCGTCGCCTACCGGGGCGTTGGGATGCGCCGAACCGGCGGGCAACTTCAGCGACTGGTATACGTAGATGTGGGGCGATGTCCAGCCGGGTGCGTGGAGGTGGATGATGTAGTCTTCGTTGGAGGCGAGTACGTTGACGTTGACTGTCTCGCTTACGGCTGTGCCGTCGGCAAATGTGCCGCTGACGGTAAACTGCAGCTGGCGGCTGCTCTGCCAGAAGCTGAGACCGTCGTTGAGGCCGGTGAAGCGCACCTGCAGGTTGTAGACACCGCTCTCGCCGGGCTGTATGTCGAAGTCGGTGATCGCTTCGCCGTCGGGATTGCAGAGGGTGATCTCGTCGGTTACGCCGCTCCAGCTTACGCGGTCGATGGTGAATTGCTCAAGGTTGGTGCGTACCGGTATCACGAAACTGCCGGTGTATATACCCGATGCCACCTGCTCGCGGATGTCGATGGTGACGCTGTTGACGTCGACGGTGAGGAATTCGTGAAGGTTGAGTTCTTTTACGTCGATGCGCTTTTCTATCGTGCCGGCTTTGATCACGAAGCTCTGCCATCCGGTCTCGGCTTTTACTTTTTCAAGTTCGGCGGCTTTGATCTGCGGACTTACGGAGATGCTGATCGAGTTGTCGGTGATGGCAAACTGATAGATGTCGATCGGGTCGCCCCCGGCGGGTGTGTAGGTGTTGGAGACGCACTCTATCGGGGCGTTGGATTCGTACCAGATGCTGGTGCTCTGTCCGGCCTCGATGGAGAGGGAGGTCTCGTCGACGTGCAGGTAGTAGGGCCCGTGCAGGGCACCGGCTATGGTGATGGCGTCCCAGGGCTGCACTTCGACCACGAATTCTCCCTTCGAGTTGCCTACGTAGTCGTAGAAGTAGGAGCGTTTCAGCCCCTCCCCTTTGGTGCCTACGGTGAGCACTTTCTCCGTGCCGTCGGAGAGGGTGAGGTTTACGGTCGAGGGATTTGCCTCATCCGCATCGAAGAGACGCTCGGCCACGTAGGCCGTTCCCTGCCATGCCCACCCGTCGTCGGGGCGCACGGCCTGTATATCCATATTCTCTACATCCACATCAAGCAGGTCGGGCTGCATCTCGGGGAGGGTGTAGTAGGATGCTTCCATGAAGTCGGCTGTGCCGATAGTGGCCGTTACGCTGCCGTCGGTCATCAGGCTGCTTATGTCGGCCATGCTGCCGAGTGAGGCGCTCTCCAGTTCGAGGTCGGGGCGCAGGTCGTTGAGCATGGTGACGCGCACCTTTGCCACGGCGAATTTCAGGTCGGCCTTTACCTTTACGGTAGCGCCGCCGGCCACGTTGACACCCTGCTCGCCTACGGTGCTGTAGGTGGCCGCGCCGTTGTAGCTTACGGTCATCCCGCTGTTGGAGCAGGACATCGGCAGACCCTCTTTGGCCGATTCGGGCACCTTCACCTCATAGTCTTTCAGGGACTTTTCTGTAAGAGAGGCCGCATCGGTGAAGTCCACGTTGGCCACTACGTAGAGTCGGTAGTCGCCGGGGGTGAGGTCGAGCACGTACCCCTGGTAATCCTCCGGGGCGGAGGTCGACGTTTTCACATCGCCTCCGAGCAGGTCGAATACCTGTGCGGCTCCACCCGCCGCCGGATAGGCGAAGAGATGGAGCGTGTTGATGTCGCCTTCGTTGGCTTTATAGTCGTTGAGTGCGCCGCGTGTGCGTCCGCTGCCGCCGAGCTGCTGGCCGGGCTGCACTTTGGGCACATACACCACCACTCCGCGTTCGCTGTTGCCGTCCCCTTCGCCGTTGCGGAAGAGGTCGTCGCTGCAACCCTGCGTCAGCGGCAGCGCAAGCGCCGCTGCCAGCGGGAGTATGGGTTTTAGATATGTCGAAAACCGTTTCATAAGTTTCTATGGTTCTTTGAGTCGGTTAGAATTCAAATGTGTCGCGTTCCACTGTCCATTGTCCCGCCTTTACGTAGATCTCGAGCTGTCCGGCGTCGAGCTCTTTACTAACTATGCGCCCTACCACTTCGTAGTATGAACCGCGGGGCAGTTCGGTGGCGCTTACGCCGTCATCCACGTCCTCCACTCCGATCTTCACGGGGTCGAAGAGCACTGAGGCGGTGGTCTCGTTGCCGTCGGCGTCGGTCAGTTTACCTTCGAGCTGCAGTGTGAGCTGTCCGTCGGCGGTGCTGCTGTAGTTTTCGGGGAGGTAGAAGGTGTGGTGCCAGAGCCAGCTGTCAGCATAGTCGCCGAATCCGGCGGCAGCCGCCGTGCCGGGGGTGATGATGTCGGCGTGGGCCTTGTTGGCGTTGGCGGGGACGTCGTCCCATGCGGTGTAGAATCCACCTAATGGAAGCACTTCGAGCGTCTGCGCGCCGGCCACTTTCGCCGTCTGACCCAAGATCAGCAGCGGAGTCTCTTCGGTGATGTTGGAGAGGGTGATGGCGGTGGGCTTGAAACCGTTTTCGCCGTAGAGCGTGCCTACGTTGGTGCCCCCTGCCGGAGTATACTCTTTGTCGAAGAGGAGGTTGAGGCTCATCTTGACGCAGGCGAATTTCATGTCGAGGGTCTTCTCTACGGGCGCGGTGGGATTCTTGGCGATCGAGAAGGTGGCGTCGGCCTCTTCCTCGTAGATCATGGGGAGATTGCCGGCCTGCGGAAGTTGCTTGGAGTAGTCGAGCAGCACGTTTTGGAGTTCGCTGAATTTCACGATGTCTCTCAGGTCATCGTGGGGGATGTTGCCGACTACATATATCTTATAGGAACTGCCCTCCTCAAAACCGCCGAAGGTATAGGTGATTACGTCGGAGGCATTGTTCTGTGCGCCGGCCACCGGCATTCTTTCGGGCAACATCAGCGGACTGTTGACCACGCACTCCGCATCGGCCTCGCCGGTGGGGAAAATCAGGATTCGCAGGGCGCTGACGCGGAGTTCGTCGTCGGTCGGGGCGTAGTCGACCGAGCGGGTGGCGTCGCGGCTCACCGACGGCAGGGCCAGGCGCAGCACTAACTGCGCGTCGGCCTCCTGCGACGGCACCTTCGGGGCGTCCGCCTCGTCGGCGGCGCAGCCCCAGAGGAGTGCCGAGGCGGCCAGGGCCGCCGGCACGGCACTTATCTTGGTTATGTATCTTGAGAGGATCATGGTGTTGGTATTTTCGTTGGTTGGTTCGGGGCGCTTTTTCTCTTGATTCTTTGGAGTAATCAAGACTTTGGGAGCACCCGGAGGTTTCGTCTTTGGGAGGACCCGGAGGTTGATTTGCCTTAGTCGGCCGCCTTAGTGGCTCG
>CAMWRH010000082.1 GCA_947176605.1 uncultured Porphyromonadaceae bacterium | reverse complement strand
TCACACTCTCTAACTTAGAGAGTGTGACTGTATAGGGGGCACTCTGATGTCTTTCCGTATCAACTCCTCCCTTTACCAGCCCATCTTATTTCGGGGAGCATGCATCCGTCCCCATACCCTATTCATCCCGTTTTTCTTTCTTATATGGATCTATCTGCCCAAGCCGAAGAGTATCTGCAAATGTGGAGCCGTCTCCATATAAATCGCCCCACAACGCTACGGAAGGCTCCTCATAAGGCGGTGCTGCTGCTTTCTGTGATCGACCTTATCGAAGAGGGGGTAATAGCCATCCCGTTCATACCCCTATGCGATCTTCTGCAACACCGCTTCGATGCCAATTGGAATCAGTATGTCAAGTTTAAAGGGCGGTTCGACTGTAGTCTGCACCACCCTTTCTATCGTCTTAAGTCCGACGGATTCTGGCAACTTGTCCCGCGTCCCGGTGAGCCCGAGCGTCCCTCTCCTCCAGGCTCGGCAAAGGCGCTGAAGGAGAGGTATTTCGGTGCGGAAATCCCCGAACCACTGTTCCGGATTCTCCAGGATCCGGGATATCGCCACGTATTCCGCACCCTGCTCATCGACACTTATCTCACCCCGGACCCCGGGCTGCCAGGAATGCTGATTGCTGCCGAGGGGCTGCTGGGTATCGCCATGCTGCTCGTGGCCGGAGCATGACGGTCCGGGATATCAGAGCGAGCTGTAGGGGATCGAGAAGGTGTCGCCGCCGGTCGGGTCGCCGGTCTGCAACCCTTTGGTGAGCCAGCGCACGCGCTGCTCGGAGCGTCCGTGGTTGAAGGTCTCGGGCATCTCGCGGCCATAGGCCTTTTTCTGAAGGTAGTCGTCGCCGATCTTGGAGGCGGCGTTGACGGCTTCTTCCACATCCCCCTCTTCGAGCGAGGAGAAGAGCTCGTTGTCGGTATGCCCCCATACGCCGGCGTAGTAGTCGGCCTGGAGTTCGATGCGCACGCTGATCTGATTGGCCTCGGCCTCGGGGAGACGGTTCATCTCGGCATGGGCCTTGTCGAGGGTGCCGAGCAGGTACTGCACGTGGTGCCCCACTTCGTGGGCTATGACGTAGGCATAGCAGAAATCGCCCGAGGCGCCGATCTGCTGCTGCATGGTCTTGAAGAAGTCGAGGTCGAGGTATACGGTCTGGTCGGCCGAACAGTAGAAGGGGCCTACCTGGGCGGTGCCCTGTCCGCAACCGGTCTGAATCGAACCGCTGTAGATCACCATCTTCGGCGGCGTATACTCACCCCACCCCTCCTGCCGGAAGATGTGGCTCCATACGTCCTCGGTTCCGGCCAGTACCTTCGAACTGAGGTCGTACAACTGCTGTTCTTCGGCATCGGGCACGTGGGTCTGCTGCTGTGTGTCGGCACTTCCGCCGAGCATCTGCATGGCGTTGCCGGCCACCTGCGAGAGGTCGCCCCCCGAGAGCAGCGTCACGACGGCCACGATTATCACACCTACGATTCCGCCACCCACACCGATGGCTTTGCCGCGCGACGACCGGCGGTCGACGATATTGTTGCTGGTGCGGCGATTGTCAAGTCTCATAATTTTAAGAATTAGGAATGAGGAATGAGGAGGGAGGAATTAGGAGTTCCCAACTCCTCTTGCATCCCTACGGAATTATAACTAACTTTGCCCCCGTAAAGATTATACGCGATGACTGACAGATTTCAATTCCCTGTGAAAAAACCTGCCAATATCAAGGCTGCCCTGCGCGACGCATGGCAGCGGCTGCGCCGTTGGGCCGCCGGACTTTCGTTCCGCACCGGCTGCATCGTGGCCCTCTGCTGCGCCCTGTTCTATGCAGTATCGTTCCTGCAGATGCTGCTCCCGCTGCCGCTTGCGGCAAAAGGGGCACTGTGGGTAGTGTTCTTCGGTCTGGCGAAATGTGCCCAATATTCGGCGCTCTTCATACTCGGCAAAGAGGGGTGGCTGCGGCTACGCTCACTGTTGGGGCGCACAGTAAAGCGGGACCGCCGGACGGAATAATCCGGCAGCCCCGCAAGCACAGGGTTTGTTTCTGTAATTCACGCATCAACTGTGCCGCACGGGCGGCACAGTCTCTTGTGCCGTAACTTATTCCGCAGTTGCCGGACGCTGGATGCCGTCCTTCTCGCAGCGCTTGGTCATGGCCTTGATACGGGCCTCGGTCTCGGGATGCGACGAGAACATCTTGTCGACATATCCAGGCTTCACACCTCCTTCACCTTCCATCTTCTGGAATTTCTCGAAGGCCATCACCATGCCCCAGGGGTTCTTTCCGTTGGCCACAAGGAAATCATAGCCGCAGTCGTCGGCCTCTTTCTCCTGCTTCTGCGAATATTTGGCATTGAGCAGAGCAGAGCCAAGGTCGCCGAGCTGCGACTCGGTCAGTGCGGCGGCCACGCCACCCGTTGATGCCACGGCATCCTTCAGCGCTCCGGTGAGCAGTTCGGTCTTGAAGGCGTTCTTGCTGTGATGCTTCATCACATGGCCGATCTCATGGCCGATGATGCCGAGCAGTTCGTCGTCGCTCATTATGTCCATCAGCGATGAGAATACGCGCACCGACCCGTCGGGACAGGCGAACGCATTTACATCAATCACGTCGTAGACCTTGAAATTCAACGGTATGCCGTCGGCATCGGTGATACCCTCCGTGAGCTTGCGCAGACGGATCGTGTAGGGGTCGTCCTCGCCGGGCACGGGATTGTTCTTATCCATCCAGTCTACAGATTCCTTGACGTATGCCGCCATCTGGGCATCGGTGAGGGTCATGGCCTGCACGGCCTTAGTGGCACCGCTCACGGCTTTCTTCAGGTTAAACTGAGCCGAGGCTGTGGCCGGGGCGCATACCGCCGCCAGGGCCACCATAAGCATTGCTGCTTTCTTCATCTTTTCTTTTTGAAAAAACCTTATTTTGTCAATTCCGGCCGGGGGCATTGCGCAGGGGCGCAATCTGACGCCGGGAAGGCGACCATGCAGCCCGCCCTCCGCAGCCGGAGAAACACATCTATCAGTATTTTTTTACCGGAGCATAGGGGACGGGACCGAAACGGTTGTCGAAGGGCTCGCTGTCGCTGCAGCAGAGTACGATATACCAGATCCAGCCTACAAAAGGAATCAGACTGATGAAAATCCAGCCGCCACCTTTGCCGATGTCATGCATACGGCGCACGCCGATGGAAAGCGAGGGCACGAGAACTGCCAGTGTGTAGATTCCGTCAAGGAACTTCGCCATAGTTTCGCTCCCTATGATAGCTCCTATCACGCCGATGGCACATGCTACAATAAAGTTAAAAAGCATTACCCACCAGTACATGGAGCGGCTTGCCCGCCCATTGAAGTTGGCGTAGTTCTGAAAGAACAGCCTTACAGCATCTCCAAAATCTGTCATAAGCCAATTAGTTTAGTTGATTAGTTGTTTAGGGTGAGCCGTCTGCTCCGCGATGCCGTATCCTCTCTTTCCAAGGGAGATGCTCTACCGATTCGGAGTATCGCCGCAATATAATGCAGACCTCCCAATATAAGCTAACTTAGCTACCGCAGGGCTACAACTCTTTTGCAAAGATAATAGAAATAACACTGAGTTGCAAATCATTTGCACTAACTTTGTCGCACAAACCTCTTTTTACCCTTAAAAAACAGTTTTATGCCAATAAAATACACCCCTTTGTCTACGCTTTCCGGCTTTCTGCGGAGGTCGGCAGCTTTCTTTACCGTAACCGCAATGCTGCTTGGAGCCGCCGCCTGCGGCAGCCACGGCCATGAGTCGGACACCCGCGCCGAAGCTGCGCACGATCCGCACGACGGCCACGACCATGAGGGTCACGACCACTCGGCCGAAGGCTCCGACCCACATGACCATGCCGATCCGCACGACCATGCCGGAGAAAGCGGCACCGATGGAGAAAGCGGCCCGGACGGAGCGCACGCCGCTGCGGGCGAGATCATCCTGCCGGAGTGCAGCGCCCGCAAGGCGGGTGTGGTGGTGGAGCAGGCCGGGACGGGGCGCTTCAGCAATGTGATCCCCACTTCGGGGCGCATCCTCCCGGCTCCCGGAGCGGAGAGCACCGCCGTGGCCACTCAGGCCGGAATCGTGCGCCTCGCACGCCCCTGGAGCGAGGGGATGGCCGTAGGCGCGGGCACTCCCCTCTTCTCTGTCTCGGGTGCGGCGCTGCCGGAAGGTGACCGCACCTCACGTGCACGCATCGAGCTGAAGAAGGCCGAGAGTGAGTTCGCACGCATAGAGAAGCTGTATGCCGACCAATTGGCCACCCGGCAGGAATACGATGAGGCGGAGGCTGCCGTGCGCACCGCCCGGCTGGCCTGTGAGGCCACGTCGCGCGGCACGTCAGTGAGCGCTCCGCGTGCCGGATTCGTGCTCTCCTGCCTTGTCAAGGATGGGGATTATGTGGAGGCCGGGACTCCGCTGATGTACATTACCTCCAACCGCCGCCTGCAGCTGCAGGCCGACCTCCCGCGCCGCTTCGCCACGGAGGCCGGAGGGATCGTGTCGGCCAATTTCCGCCTCGGCGGCGCTGACCGCACCTATTCGCTTGCCGAACTCAACGGGCGCGTCATCTCGCACGGTATCGGGTCGGGTTCAGGCACCGGATCCGCGGGGCAGTCGCCGTTTATTCCGGTGATTTTCGAGTTTGACAATGCTCCGGGCGTTGTGGCCGGAAGTTTTGCGGAGGTGTGGCTTATCGGCGCTCCGCAGGAGGGGGTACTGACACTCCCCGTCGGGGCGCTCTGCGAGGAGCAGGGTGTGTATACGGTCTATGTGCGCCGCGATGCCGAAGGGTATGAGCGGCGTGTGGTGACGCCCGGGCGGCGCGACGGGCGCCGCGTGGAGATACTCGCCGGGGTGCAACCGGGCGAGGAGGTGGTCACCGCCGGAGCCACCCACGTGCGCCTTGCCGCAGCCTCGAACGCGATACCCGGACATACCCACGAACACTGATTTTAGGTGTGAGGATTTAATTCCTCATTTCTCCCTCCTAATTCCTAATTCTGATATGAACATACTTGACAGAATAATAAAGTTTTCGCTCGACTACCGCCTGCTTATAGCCGGTGTGGCGCTGCTCATCGTGGCGGCCGGACTGCTTGCGGCCCACCGCACGGAAGTCGACGTATTCCCCGACCTCAACGCCCCGACGGTGGCGGTGATGACCGAGGCCGGAGGGATGGCGGCCGGGGAGGTGGAGCAATTGGTCACCTTCCCCGTCGAGACGGCCCTTAACGGAGCCTCCGGCGTGCGCCGCGTGCGCTCTTCATCCACTGCCGGTTTCTCGGTGGTATGGGTGGAGTTCGATTGGGATACCGACGTATACCTCGCCCGGCAGATTGTGGCAGAGAAGCTCTCGGCTGTGGCCGGAGAATTGCCCGCCGGGGTAAGCGCCCCGGTGATGGGTCCGCAGTCGTCGATACTGGGTGAGGTGCTGATCGTAGGACTCACCACTCTCCCCGCCGATTCGCTTAGGGCGGGCGTGGCTCCGACCTCGATGCTCGACCTGCGCACACTGGCCGAATGGCAGTTGCGCCCGCGTCTGCTGTCGGTCGAGGGGGTGGCGCAGGTGTCGGTCATAGGGGGTGAGATGAAGGAGTACCAGATCCGCCTCGACCCGGCGCGTATGCGCCATTACGGAGTGAATGTGGCCGATGTCACGGCTGCCACACGCGGCATAGGCGACAGCCCGGCCGGAGGGGTGCTCTATGAGTACGGCAATGAGTATACGATACGCGCCGTGGCTCCGGCCGATGTGATGGAGCGCCTGGAGAATGCCGTGGTTAAGGCCGACGGCGAATGGCCGGTGCGCCTTGCGGATGTGGCCGATATCGGCATCGGCGGCGAGGAACCCCGCCTCGGGGCGGCCTCCGTGCGCGGACGCGACGCGGTGCTGCTCACAGTCACCAAACAGCCCGGCACCGGCACACTGCCGCTCACCGAGCGGCTGGAGGAGGTGGTGGCCGATGCTTCGGCCTCGTTTCCTGCCGATGTGCGTGTGCATACGGATATTTTCCGCCAGTCGTCGTTTATCGACGCTTCGGTATCGAATGTGAAGACTTCGCTTATCGAGGGTGGCATATTTGTGGTGATTATACTTTTCCTCTTCCTCGGCAATGTGCGCACTACGCTGATCTCGCTTGTCACCATCCCGGTGGCGCTGCTGGTGACGCTAATCACTCTGCGCTGGCTCGGGGAGAGTATCAATACGATGAGTCTGGGGGGTATGGCGATAGCCATCGGTTCGCTGGTGGACGATGCGATTGTGGATGTGGAGAATGTATGGCGCCATCTGCGCCTCAACCATTCCCTGCCGCCGGAGCAGCGCCGGAGTGTGAAGGAGGTGGTGTTTGAGGCTTCGCGCGAGGTGCGTCTGCCGATTCTGAACTCCACGCTTATCATCATAGTGAGTTTCGTGCCCCTTTTCTTCCTCCACGGCATGGAGGGGCGTATGCTGATACCGCTCGGTGCGGCCTTCATCACCGCCCTGCTTGCCTCTACGCTTGTGGCGCTTACGCTTACTCCAGTGCTCTGTTCGTGGATGCTTGCGCATCCGGCCGACAGCCGCGCGGCGCGCCGCATGGAGCGTGAGTCGTGGCTTACACGCCGCCTGAAGGGGGTGTATTCCCGCTCGCTGGAGTGGGCGCTGCGCCACCGGCGCGGGGTGCTGGGTGCTACGGTGGCGCTTTTTGCCGTGGCCATCGGGGTGTTCTTTACGTTGGGGAGCAGTTTTCTGCCTCCGTTTAATGAGGGGTCGTTTACGATCAATGTGAGCACGATGCCGGGTGTGTCGCTGGCGGAGTCGGAGGCTATCGGGCGCCGGGCGGAGGAGATTCTGCTGACGGTGCCGGAGATTCAGACCGTGGCCCGCAAGACGGGGCGCGCCGAACTCGATGAGCATGCCCTGGGGGTGAATGTGTCGGAGATAGAGGCTCCTTTCGTGCTGGCCGACCGCCCTCATGCGGAGATGCTGGCCGACGTGCGCTCGCGTCTGTCGGAAATCAAGGGGGCGAATATCGAGATCGGTCAACCGATAAGCCACCGTATCGACGCGATGCTGAGCGGCACGCGTGCCGGGATAGCCATCAAGCTGTTCGGTCCGGACCTGCCGACCCTTTTCTCCACGGCCAACCGTATCCGCGAAGAGATTGCCGACATAGAGGGTATCGCCGACCTGAATGTGGAGCAGCAGATCGAGCGCCCGGAGATACATATCGTGCCCAAACCGCTGATGCTCTCGCGGCTCGGGATTACCGAACCGGCTTTCAACGAGTATGTATCCGTGATGCTCGGCGGAGAGACCGTAGGGCGCATCTTTGAGGGCGACCGGAGTTTCGGTCTGGTGGTGCGCGGGGCCTCCTTGGCGCGTAATTCAATCGAGGATCTGCGCGGGCTTACGATATGGTCGCCGGTGACGCAAGGGGATGTGGCGCTTACGGATGTGGCGGATATCCGTTCTGTCGCGGGTCCGGCATCGGTGAGCCGGGAGAATGTGAAGCGTAAGATCGTGATCTCGGCCAATGCGGCGGGACGCGATGTGGGTTCGGTGATGGAGGATATCCGCTCGCGCATCGCCTCGGAGGTGGAGCTGCCCGAGGGGTATCATGTGGAGTATGGCGGGCAGTTTGAGAGCCGCCGCGAGGCGGGGCGCACTCTCTTCATCGCTTCGCTGCTGAGTGTGCTGGTGATTTTCCTGCTGCTCTACATGGAGTTCGGCAATCTGCGTGAGAGTGGCGTGATACTGCTGAATCTGCCGTTTGCGCTGATCGGTGGCGTGCTGGTGCTGCGCTTTACTTCGGGTGAGGTGAGTATCCCGGCCATAATCGGGTTCATTTCGCTTTTCGGTATCGCCACGCGCAACGGTATGCTGCTTATCACGCGTTTCAATCAGTTGCGCACGGAGGGTGTGGCGCTTCGCGAGAGTGTGACCCGTGGAGCCGCCGACCGCATGAACCCCATCCTGATGAC
This sequence comes from uncultured Porphyromonadaceae bacterium, assembly GCA_947176605.1. Taxonomy (GTDB): domain Bacteria; phylum Bacteroidota; class Bacteroidia; order Bacteroidales; family Muribaculaceae; genus Lepagella. The sequence continues at coordinate 1,640 of CAMWRH010000082.1, read as the reverse complement.
GGCCCTCACCTCGGCGCTGGCGCTTATACCGCTGGCGGCCCGCGGCGACCTCCCGGGCAATGAGATACAGGCTCCGATGGCGATGGTGATCCTGGGCGGACTGATCACCTCTACCCTGCTTAATTTCTATATTATCCCGATAATCTATCTGCGCCTTAAGAAGGCCAATCAGTAAACTGTAATGAAACGTATAGCCATATATCTTCTTCTAATCGGCGCGGTGCTTCCGGCACGCGGCGCCACTGTGAGCGAAGTGCTTGCCGAGATTGAGAGCCACAGTCTGACGCTGCGGGCCACTGCGGCCTCTAACGAGGCTGCCGAACTGGAATTGCGTTCCGACAATACGCTCCCTCCCCTTTCGGTGGAGTATTCTCCGTTTTTCCGCAGCGGGGTGAGCGGTGTGGCGAGTTCGGAACTGGTGGTGTCGCAGGAGTTTGATTTCCCTACGCTCTATGGGGCGCGGGGCCGTCAGGCAGCTGCGGAGCGTGCGGCGCTCGACGGAGCGGCAGCCACGGAGCGGCGTGCGCTCCGGCTGGATGCTCACAGCCGGTTGCTGACGCTGCTTCTGCTGCGCGAGGAGCGTGAGATACTGGCCATGCGCATCTCGGATGCGGAGACACTGCTCGATCTGTATGGGAAGAGTCTGGAGAACGGGAAGGCCACTATCCTTGAGGTGAATAAGGTGAAGCTGGAGTTGCAGGAGCTGCGCCGGCAGTGGTTGCAGAATCAGGCCGACATTGAGGCGCAGTGTGACGCGCTGCAGGGGCTGAACGGCGGCCAACCGCTGGATCTCGCGGATCTGCAACATGATTTGCCCGCCGAGCGGCTCGGGGAGGTGTCGGCCGATGCGGCGGCGCTGCTTGCAGCCGACCCGTCAGTGCGTGCGGCTGAGGCGGAGGTGGAGGCGGCCCGCCGGGGTGTGGGGGTCGCGCGTGCGGGATGGTGGCCGTCGCTGACGCTGGGTTACCGCCGGAATACGGAGGAGCGGGAGGCGGCCAACGGTCTGTTGGCCGGAATATCGCTGCCGCTGTGGGGCACATCGGCGAAGGTGCGTGCGGCGAAGGCGCGTCAGGCTGCGGGTCAGTTGGCTCTTGAGGCTGCTGAAGCGGAGGCTCAGGCGCGTATCGCGGGGGATGTGCGTCAGCTGGAGCTGCAGTCGGCCAGTCTTGCCACTTACGATCTTTCGCTTATGCGGGAGACTCTGGAGCTGTACCGCCGCAGTCTTGAGGCTGGGCAGATCACGCTGACAGCGTATTATGCGGAGACGTCGGCGCTCTACGACCGCCTGACAGAACGTGCACGCCTTGAGGATGCGCTCCGCCAGACGCTGTGCCGCCTCCACCCCTGATGCCCGGGAGGACTCGGAGGTTTATTGAGGACACGGAGGGGTTTCTTTTTGTGGCCCGGCTCTGATGCCCGGGCAGACACAGAGGCACTGAGGACTCTAAGGGGCACAGAGGTTTATTGAGTACACGGAGGTTACTTTTAGTGGCTCGGCTTTGATGCTCGGGGAAAGGGACGCGAAGGGCGCTGGGCGTAGCGATAACCGCGGAGCGGTTACATGGCCTGTTAACCGCTGTACAGACAGCTGGGCGTAGCCCAAGCTGTCTGTGCGCGGACTGCATATCCCCTCTCTACCC
>CAMWRH010000081.1 GCA_947176605.1 uncultured Porphyromonadaceae bacterium | reverse complement strand
GGGGTTGGATGGGCGTTTTTGTAAGCTGCTTTGGGTCAGGAAGATGTACGCCCGGATAATTTGATTTTTACTTTGGGATTAGTGGTTGTGCACCCGGCGGTCTATGCTTTTACTGCCGGGGAAGCCGATTTTTACAGCGATGTAATGGGGTTGGGGGCGGGCGATGCTAACTTGCGGTCTGAAATCCAAACTGAATAATAACCTAACTGGAAGAACAATGGAAAACAGACTGCTTAAGACACTCCTTGCGGCACTGCCGCTCGCGCTGGCCGGGGCCTGCGCCTCCGACCAGCCTCCCGGAGCCGACACCGATAAAGGTGTGGCCGAAAAGACCGAAACACGTTACCTTAAAGTAAATCTTGTAAATGCCGGAGAGAACGGCGGTGCCACAAGATCCATCGGATCAGAGGGCGCCTTCACGCGCGCTATCGGCGACAACGCCGCTTCGGACTACGCCAACGGCACCGAAGCCGAAAACAAGATACGCACCATCGATTTCTACCTCTATGATGCCGACAAAAACTTCCACAGCCACGTAGGGCTCGGACTGACGCAGCCCGTGGATCCGGCCACTGCCGGGGTGACTTCGCCGTCGGTGCATGGCTTCTACGAGACGAATGTGCCCGTCAACATCGTGCAGGGCGACAAGATGCCCCAATACGTGATCTGCATCATCAACGCCGTCAACGCCAACTTCTACGAAAACAAAAGCATGGAAGAGGCACAGGGGCAGTTGCTGAGCAACTTCTACAGTCCGGAAGGGGGAGGGAAGACCTACTTCTCGATGAACAACTCCGTATACTACGGCCAGGACGAAGTAAGCGGGCAGACCAACCAGCTCATCATGGCCACCCCCTTCGACACCAACAAACTCCTCACCGAGACCGAGCTCGACGACATGACAGCCGATGAGGCACGGGAAGTGACCGTAGACATCTACGTGGAGCGCTACGCCGCAAAAGTGAACTTCAGCATCTCCGAAGATGCAGTAAAAGACTTCACCGCCGCCGACGGGATCACCCTCAGTTTCACACCCCTCAACTGGGGCGTCAACGCCTACGAAAAGGAATTCTACTTCCTCAAATCCTTCCGCGAGCAGGGTAACGGCGCACTCACCTACGAGCCCTACGCCACACTCAACACCATACTCTTCGACGGATGGAACCGCCCCGACCACTACCGCTCCTACTGGGGGCGCACGCCGGGCTACTACGACAACAACTATCCCCTCGTGGCCGACGACATTCTGGATGCCGGCGAGGCGTACCCCTACTCAGTATACTACCAGAGCGTGCAGTCAGCCCAAAACGCCATCGGCACATCGCAATACGTGATAGAAAGCACCCTCAAAGGGTCGCGCCTCACGGGAGAAGACATGCCCGAGCAGTATCTCCCGCTCACGTCGATCCCGTCGGTGGTGCTCGTAGGGCAGTACAAAATCAACGGCGCCGCCACCACCTTCTACACCTACCAGAAAGATGCCGACGGACTCCCCGAGATCTACGCCGCCAACGACGGCGAGATCGGCGGCCGCGAGACAATACATGACCGACTGCTCGAGATACAGACCGTAGTGCTCAAGAAATCCGGCACAAGCTACATACCCGTCAGAAAAGACGACCTTGCCAACACCGGCACATTCACCGTAGAGCATCCCAAGAAAGAGGCCCGCACCGGACTCAAAGTAGGGGGCGACCTCGTAACGCTGCAGATCAACGGCGCCAACAGCGGATTCTACTTCTACGACTCCGAAGCGCAGAGCTACACACAGATCAACAGTCCGGAATCGATAGCCAAAGTCAACCGCCTGCTATACCAGAACCTCGGCGGCGCCCACGCTTATGTAGACGGCATGGCATTCTTCAGCGCCCCGATACAGCACTGGGGATGGTACCGCACCGGCAACCCCAACTACAACCTTCCCATGGACGACTGGGACTGGAGCAAGATGCAGACCGGCGACTTCGGCATAGTGCGCAACCACATCTACACCATCCAGATCGACAACATCGCCGGACTCGGCACAGGGATCATCAGCCGCACCGACCCGCTTCTCCCCCCGACCGACAAGGTAAGCTACGCCGTACGCTTCCGCGTCAACATACAGAAATGGGCTACCCTCCCCGTGCAGAAATGGGAATGGTAAGCCGCCGCACCCCTGCAGCCTCCACAGAGCGCTGCAGGGGGCTGACCGGCCCCCGCCTATACCCCCCGCCCGACCGCGGCACACCCACATACACACCGACATAAACCAGACATAAACATGAAGGACAGACACCTACGGCCCCTCCTCCTCCTGACGCTTACGGCGAGCGGACTGTTGCTCAGCGGATGCATCCACGAGCACCTCACCCCGTGCGACGACCTTTACACGGTGCGCCCCATATTCGAGCGCAACATGCTCTTTGCCGACGCATTCGCCAGTCAGGTACGATCGGTAGACATAAAGGTGTTTGATTCCCAAAGCGGCGCCGAGGTATACGCATACAGCGAATCAGGCGACGCGCTTGCCGAACCCGGTTACACCGTGCGCCTGCCGATACCGGCCGGCACCTACGACATCCTCTGCTGGGCAGGTATGGCCGAAGGCGACTCCTTCAGCCATACCTCGGCAGCGGAGGAAGATGGAATGCCGGCTCACGGCGTAAGACTCAACACAGCCGAAGGCAGCATCTCCCGCGAGCGGCTCAACCACCTTTACCACGGCCTGGTCCGCGTCACATACACCGACAGTTACATCACCGACCTCCCCGGCATACAGACCGCCGACCTCCCCCTCACAAAAAACACCAACCGCATCTACGTGATGCTCCACAACCTCGACGGCACACCGCTGCAGCCGGACGACTTCGCCGTAAGCATCACCGCCGACAACGGACTGATGCGTCACGACAACACCCTCGTCAGTGGAAACCGCGTCAGCTACCGGCCCTGGGACGTATCCGCCATCGAAGCCGACACCGGAGAGACCGATGCCGGAGCCGATATGGAAGCCGGAGCCGATATGGAAGCCGATGCCGGAGCAGTCACAGGGGGAGCCGGAGGGGAAGCAAGAGGGGTGACACGCGGCGCAGCCGCGCTACTCGGTGCCGAACTCTCCGTAGGGCGCCTTACGGCAGAAGGGGAGGGGCGACTCGAAGTGCACCGCCTCACCGACGGAGAGCGGATCATCTCCATCCCGCTGGAGCGCAACCTCCTGCTCTACAAAGGGAAATACCACGCCTACATGACCGACCAGGAATACCTCGACCGCCAGGACGACTACGTGATAACCTTCATACTCGACCGCAACGGCAACTGGGACCGCTCGCAAATGATATACATCAACAACTGGGGCACTCCCCCGATACAGTATCAGGAATGGTAAACCATACACGCCACATATCACCACGCTACGGCATACTGCAATGGCTGCTCTTGGCAGTCATCGCCGCGGCGTGCGCCACCGCAGAGCCTGCCGGAGGAGAGTCGGGCGCAGGGAGCCGTGGAGACAACGGCAGCACCGTGGCGCTCAGATTCACCATATGCACCGCCGACGGGGCAGGCAGTCACCCATCCCTCAGGAGTGCCGCTGCCGGCACACGCGCCACGGGGGTATGGGAAGAAGACGCAGCCGACGTGGCCGAACGCATCCTCAGCGCAGACGACATGCGCGTACACATATTCGACCAGAGCGGAGTGCTCCTCACCACCGCCATACCCTCCGCAGCCGACTACACCCTCACCCCGGGCGACAACGACGGATACTACTCCCTCACCGTAGCCTTCAACCACGACTACTTCGACAAATTCCCCGACGACGCCACCGTCCCCTTCACCGTCATGATACTCGCCAACCTCCGCAGCATCGGCGCCGGCTATGCCGACTACTCCCCGGGAGCCACCCGCCTGAGCGACGTGGCCGACTCCTTCGTGATGGACTCCGGCTACTACCCGACGGCAGACGGCGGGATACCGATGTACGGATTGCGGAGCTTCACCGTAGCCAAAAACCAGCTCACCCAAGGTATCGACGCCCCCATCGCCGGACAGATCGACATGCTCCGCGCCCTCTGCCGGATAGACGTGGCCGACAGAGTGGTCAACGCCACCCTTAATCCCGACGGACTGAGCTATCCACGCGTAGTCAGCGTAGAGATGACCCGATGGAACGACCACGGCTACATCCGCCCCCGCTACGACGACTACGCCCAGGGACTCCGCTACGCCAACATCTACCCGGCCTCGCCGGCCACCACAGCCGTAGCCGCCCGGCGTATCCAAGAGGGTGACCACGGCGACGATGGCGGCGACGATGGCGACGGCGATGGCGACGGCGATGGCGACGGCGATGGCGACGCCACCATATACAGATTCTACTGCCCCGAAGCCGAAGCGGACGAAATGCACTTCAGCGTCGGCGCCATACTCGCCCCCGGCGAGGGCATCCGGCAATTCCGGGTCAGCCTCAGCGACTTTCAGAGCCAGATAGGGAGCCAACTCATACGCAACCACATCTACCGCTTCGACATACACGCCTTCGACACCCGGCTCGACCTCACCGCCACCGTAGCCGACTGGCACGTGCAGACCGACGAATACCGACTCGACGATATAGTAAGCATGGAGCCAGGCGGTCTGCTTCAATGGGAATACGACACAGCCGACTTCGCCGTAAGCACAGAGACCTACAACGGCAATCCCGAACAGCAGCTCTCCCTGCTCAACGGCACCACCCGCGCCGCCACCGGAAGATTCCACATCCTCTCCCCGACAGGGGCCAGATGGCGCGCCACCCTCATCCCCGGCGAAAACGGCGTCGACGCCTTCGAATTCGTAGACCTCGACGACCGCGGACGCGTAATCGAAGCGAGCGCACGCCCGTACGCCGAAGGCACCGTAGGGACTCCCGCACAGATCCACATACGCGGCAAAGGTGCAGCCGATGCCTACCGTCACTGGGCCGAACTCGTGATAGAAGTGCTTACGCCCGACGGCACGGTGCTCTACGCCCCGCTCACGGCCGGGATGAGTTCGAAATTCATCATATACCGCGAAAACAGACTCTAAATGACACCACTACACTATATATACGCCATCCTCGCCGCCGGGGCAATCGCCCTCGGCGCGGCGGGGTGTGACGATGCACCGCCCTCCGGCCCCGGCACCCCTCCGGCCACCGACCGCATCACGCTCAGCGTCAGCGTACCCCTGGCCGATGCCACCCGCAGCCCCTCCGACCCACTCAACGAATACACCGTCAGCCGCCTTCACCTCTACTTCTACACCAAAGCCGGGCACGACGACCTGACCAGTCTGCCGGCCTACCACACAGTAGCCGACGGAGAATTCCAATACACCCGCAGCATAAGCCTCCCCCTTCCCGACGACGCCATGCAGAGCGGCGGACTCTTAGGCGACGGAGCCGACGGCTGTTACATATACGCCATAGCCAATGCCGAGCCACCGGCTGACGGAGAGGCGCTCACCGTCAGTCGCCTCAAGGCCACCACCGTAGACAGCCGCTTCGACCGCACCGAGACGCAACCCGCATTCGCCATGGACGGATTCGCCGAACTCACCTACGACCCCGCCACCCGCACCCTCGGCGGGAGCCTCCCCCTGCAGCGGGCCGCAGCCCGGATCACCCTCTCGCTCGACCTCCCCGACTCAATACAGACAGAGCACCAGACCATCGACCCCACCGACGGCACCGCACACACCGGCACCCGCACCTACCGTCCCCGCGCCGAAGAGATGCGCGTATGGATCAGCAACGGCGTAAAACGCTCTCCGCTCAACACCGCCCCGGCCCCGGCAGCCGACGACTGCCTCTACTCCAACCGCATCTCGGCAGCCGCCGGAGAGGGATCGGCATTCACACCCGACCCGGCGCGGGAGGAATACCGCTACGTGCAGGAGATACCCTTCTACTCATACCCCGCAAGCTGGGATCCCTACTCACCCCATGGCAACTGCCACCTCACCCTCTCCATACCATGGAGCTACACCGGCGACGACGGCGCGACGCGCACCACAGTGACCTACTACCGCCTCAGCGTGCAGCCCGGCAAATGCGCCATAGAACGCAACACACTCTACGACATGCGCGTGGCCATCAGCCGGCTCGGCTCGACCGACGTGCAGCAACCCGTAGAGATGACCATCGACTGGACCTACAACATGCAATGGAACATCCAGACACTCCCTACCGACATCAAGGAAATCCGGTATCTGCTGCTCAACAACAACGACTACTCCGCCGCGCTCGCTGCGTATGCCTACCGCATGGACAACGAGACGGAAATCTCCATACCCTACAACACATCGCATCCCGTAGAGATAGAAGAGGTGAAAATGGAATGGTACGACTACCGCAACGACACCTCGCGCAGCCTCACCCTCACCCCCTCCGGAGCCTACCGCTACGGGAGCGCCACCGGGTATGCCCCGGCCACCGACTTTGCCGGAATCGAACTCGATGCCGCCACATCCACCCTCCGGCTGCGCCGCGACATGCTCCATGTGGCATGGAGCGGGAACGCCCCCTCAATAAGCGGCTCGACCGCCATCAACGCCTATACCTTCCGGATACGCCTGCGGCACAGCGACGCGCCGGAGGGCGACCCTTCGTCGCATGCCACAGTATCGGTGACCCAGATACCGGCAATATGCATCACCGCTCAGCTGACCTCCGACGGCACCACCCGCTTCATCAACAGCAACAACACCTCCTACAGCGTGCAGACCGGAGGCTCATGGTATAATCCCGTCTACACCAACAAAGGATACGTCACGACCTCAAATTCGTGGCCGACCGGTGAAAAGCAGCAGCGATACTGGCTCGGGTCGTACCACAGCGAGGCCACCTACGTCAACAACAAAAACACCTACATACTCACCATATCCAAATTCGCCGACGGCGACGACTACGTCATAGCCGATCCCAGGACGCGCAGCGCAGACAACCTCAATGAAAGCGGCACCGCAGCCACGGCCACCGCCGACTGGAGCATCGCCGCTTCCGGCCGGCAGCTGCAGCACTACTACCCGGCCGACCGGAGCGACGCCCGGCTCCGCTTCATCGCCCCGCAGCTGCGCGTAGCCTCCCAATGGGGTGTGACCTACCAGATATCGCGCACCGCCGCCGAACGGCGCTGCGCCTCCTATCAGGAAAACGGCAGACCCGCAGGGCGCTGGCGACTACCCACGGCAGCAGAAATCGAATACATCTCCGGCCTCTCCAACAGGCAGTATATCCCGTATCTCTTTGGTTCGGAGGGTGGAAATGCCAGTTACTGGTGCGCCTCCGGCGGTATCGACGTATACAACGATGCCTCCAACCCCCGCGTAGAGATCGTAGAGACCACGGCCAGCGAGCGCCGGGCCGTGAGATGCGTATACGACGAATGGTTCTGGGGCACCGACACACTGACCAACAAGACAACCTTCACATGGGGCGACCGCCCCCGATCAACCTCCGGCAACTGAGACAATGAATACCCTATACCGCAAAATACTGACCGGGCTGACCCCCTCCCTTCGCGCCTCCCTGTCCGCCTCGGTGCCCGTCATGCTGGCAGCCATACTGACGGCCATACTGACCGCGGCCTGTGGCGAGGCACCACTGCCCGACATCCCCGGACAGGGCACACCCGCACCCGACGGCACTCCCATAACGATCACGGCCGGAGCCGCCTTCCCCGAGATGGATTTCGGGACAGAGGGGCGGCCGGGGGTGCGCGCCATGGGAGAGCAGCCCACCACCGAAGAACTCCTCAACCAATTGCGCGTCAATCTATTCGTATTCGACCCCTCGGGAGTGATGCTGCAGTATATCTCTCCCGAAGACATCTCCATAATCGACATCGACACAGAGAGCCGCCACGTATACTTCAAGGTAACCCGCATCTACAGCTCCTCCGCCCCGCGTCGGCTCCACTTCGTGATAACCTCCGCCGCCGACCTGCGCGACCTCCCCGGCGGCCAATACATCACCGCCATGGCAGGAGAGACCACCGTGATGCCGGCCCTGACCGTATCGGGAGGCACCGACGCCTACTGGGGGCTCAAGGAGGTAGACGCAATCGCCGACGACATGCAGCTCAGTGTAAAACTGATACGCAACTTCGCCCGACTCACCGTCGGCAGCACGGCCGATGAATCGGTGTTCCGCCTGACGGGGTATACGGTAGTCAACCGTCCGGGACTGGGTACCGTAGCCCCCTACATCCACACCGACCGACTCTTCGCCTCCTTCCTCGATGCCGATGACGCACTGCTGGGTTACGACGAAATCATCCGGCAGGGGTACTGCGGCGTGAACCCCGCCGGCAGCGATGCCGCCATGACCCATACCACCGAAACCGAAGTGATGCAGGCACTGCTCGAATCCGAGCAGTCGCTCGCCGCAGGAGCCACCGACACCCCATGCTACATCTACGAGCGCTCCCAGAGCGGAATCCCCTCCGCCGGGAGCGACGCCATGGCCACCTACATCATCATCGCGGGAGAATACCGTGGAGAACGCTGCTACTACAAGATCGACATCGGACGCGACAGCGACGGCAAATTCCGCTTCTACGACCTGCTGCGCAACTTCCAGTACCGCATCGAGATCACCGAAGTAGGAGGCGTGGGTGCGCCCACACTCGCCGACGCCATGCACGGCGCGGCCCACAACAACCTGTCGGCCTCCGTAGTGACCCGCGATCTCTTCGCCATCGGGTACGAGGGGGAGAAGATCGAGGTCAGTGCGACGCGTGTCATCTTCACCGAGCGGACCGACGGCTACTCCCTGCGCTTCCGCTACACGGCAGCCGAAGGGAGCGCCTTCGACCCCTCCCGGCTCCGGCTTTACGACCTCTCTGACGAAGCGGCGGAATATGACATGTCGGGCGCCACTGCCGCTGCCGGGAAACCGGTCGGACTGGAGGGGGAAGTGCTCCGCTCAGCCGAAATACGGGCCGAGGGTGACGGGTGGTACCGGTTGGTGGTCGCCACAAAAGCCGTGCCAGCCGACAGCCGGCGACTTGAGCAGAACATCCGCATCTACTACAGCGGCGGGGGAGCCGGACTGGGGCGCACCGTCACCTTCATGCTGCGCCGCCCCTGGGAATTTGCCGATGTGGCCGCCACCGCTCCATCGGGCGCGATAGGGGATGAGTTTGGCGTAGAGGTGGCATTGCCTGCCGGTCTGGCAGAGGCCCAGTTTCCGCTGACCGTCACCTTCGAGAGCGACAAACAGAACATCTGTTCGCTCCCCGGCACGGCACTGACCGTAGCCACGGGGCGGTCAGGTTTCGCCGGAGCCACCACCGATGAAGTGATATATTACCAGTGGCGCGTAGAATGGAGCGAATATGCCGCCTCGGCCGAGGGGTTGCGGCTCGTGGCGCGGTTCGGGATGACCACCGCCAGTGGCGAAGACCGTGTTTATGACACCTCCGGAGTCGATGCGGCCGGGATTGCGGGGCGTGCGCCGAATGCCGGGAGCAGCCGGTTTTGCGTGAGGGTAGCGAATTACGGACAGAAATATATTGAGCCTTATTATGTGGATGTGGAGCGTGATTAGTATCCTGCTTGCGGTAGTGCTTTCGGGGTGCGGGGGCAGGGGCGGGGAGCGCCCTGAAGGGCTTGCACAGAACCAAAAGGC
>CAMWRH010000080.1 GCA_947176605.1 uncultured Porphyromonadaceae bacterium | reverse complement strand
AAAGTGCCTCCGGCACCGTGCACCGGCCTGCGGCCGACTTGCACTCTTTGCTCACATGCGAAATCAAGATTTTGCAGTGAGTCAAAGTGCCTCCGGCACCGTGCACCGGCCTGCGGCCGACTTGCACTCTTTGCTCACGTGCGAAATCAAGATTTTGCACTAAAGTTCTTCTTCCTGAAAAAACCTGAAAACGTCTCTTTATGGATTCTCCCGATATCTTCACCCATCTGCATGTGCATTCGCAGTACAGTATCCTCGACGGTATGGCCCCGGTCGGCAAACTCGTCGATAAGGCTATCGCCAACGGTCAACGCGCCATGGCTCTTACTGACCACGGCAATATGTTCGGCATCAAGGAGTTTATCAATTATGTCAATAAGATCAACTCCGGAAAGGAACCTGAGGAACGCTTTAAGCCGATTATCGGTTGCGAGATGTATGTAGCACCGGAAACGATGTATAATAAGCGTGGCCGTCAGGACCATAAGGCATACCACCTTATCGTGCTGGCAAAGAACCTCAACGGCTATCATAACCTGATCAAGCTCGTGAGCCGAGCCTTTACAGAGGGATTCTATTACCGCCCGCGTACCGAACATAAGGAACTCGAGAAGTACCACGAGGACCTTATCGTATGCTCTGCCTGTCTGGGCGGCGAGATTCCACAGCTTATCCTCAATGGCGAACTTGACAAGGCCGAGGAGGCGGTGCGCTGGTTTCACAACCTTTTCGGCGACGACTATTATCTCGAATTGCAGCGCCATCAGACTTTCAAGGAGAATGCCAACCGCGATGTGTATCCGGAGCAGCAGAAGGTAAACGCCGTGCTTATCGACATTGCCCGCCGCCACGGCATAAAGCTCATCGCATCCAACGACGTGCATTTCGCCAATGAAAGCGATGCCGAAGCCCACGACCGTCTGATCTGCGTGAGCACCGGTAAGAAATTCAATGAAGAGCGTATGCACTACACCAAGCAGGAATGGCTGAAGAGCACTCAGGAGATGAGCGTCATCTTCGCAGATGTGCCCGAGGCCATATCGAATACCCGCGAGATTGCAGATAAGGTGGAGTTCTACAGTATCGATCATGCTCCGATCATGCCTAACTTTGAGATTCCGGAGGAGTTCGGCACGGAGGCGGAGTATCGCGCACGCATCTCGGAGGAGGAACTTTACGATGAATTCACCCGCGATGAGAACGGGCAGGTGGTGCTCTCACGCGAGGAGGGAGAGAAGAAGATAGCGCGTCTGGGGGGTTACGACAAACTGTACCGCATCAAGTTCGAGGCCGACTATCTGGAGCATCTCACTATGATAGGGGCACGCAAACGCTACGGCGACCCTCTGCCCGATGACGTGGCGGAGCGTCTGAAGTTTGAACTGTATATCATGAAGACGATGGGTTTCCCGGGCTATTTCCTCATCGTGCAGGATTTCATCAATACGGGACGTGAGAAACTCGGGGTCAGCATCGGCCCGGGACGTGGTTCGGCTGCCGGATCGGCAGCTGCCTATTGTCTGGGGATCACGCAGGTCGACCCCATCAAGTACGACCTCCTCTTCGAGCGATTCCTTAACCCGGACCGTATCTCGCTCCCTGATATCGATGTGGACTTCGACGACGACGGGCGCTACGAAGTGCTGAAGTATGTGACGGAGAAGTATGGCGCCGAGAAGGTGGCACATATCATCACTTACCAGTCGATGGCCACGAAGATGGCAATCAAGGACATGGGACGCGTGATGGACCTTAAGCCGCAGGAGGCCAACGGTCTGGCCAAGCTGGTGGTGGACCGTCTGCCGGAGGTCGACGGTAAGTCGCCTAAGATCAATTTCAAGAATCTGGAGAAGTACGACAAGGCTTTCCGCGATGCCTGCGAAAGCCCGGACCCGAGGGTGCGCGACGTGATGAAGTATGCCGGGCAGCTGGAAGGGACTGTGCGCGGCACCGGTGTGCACGCCTGCGGCGTGATTATCGGTCGCGACGATATCACGGACTGGGTGCCGGTGGCAATATCCAACGAAGGGGCCGAGTCGGTGACTTTCACCCAGTACGAAGGTTCGGTGATCGAGGAGACCGGTATGATCAAGATGGACTTCCTCGGGCTCAAGACCCTCTCAATAATCAAGGAGGCTGTGGCCAACATCAAGGAGAGCAAGGGGATCGACCTCGACATCGATTCGATCCCGCTCGACGACGAACTCACATTCAAACTCTATTGCGACGGCCGCACCACCTCGACTTTCCAGTTTGAGTCGCCCGGAATGCAGAAGTCGCTGCGCGAACTGAAGCCCTCGAAGTTTGAGGACCTTATCGCCATGAACGCCCTCTACCGTCCGGGGCCGATGGACTATATCCCGTCGTTTATCGCCCGTAAGCACGGTCGCGAACCGATACAGTACGACATCCCCGTCATGAAGCAATACCTGGAAGAGACCTACGGCATCACCGTATATCAGGAGCAGGTGATGCTTCTGTCGCGTCTGCTTGCCAATTTCACCCGAGGAGAATCGGATATGCTCCGTAAGGCTATGGGTAAGAAGCAGATCGACAAGATGGCGAAACTGAAGGTGAAGTTTATGGAGCAGGGGCAGGCCAACGGACACAAGCCCGAAGTGCTTGAGAAGATCTGGGCCGACTGGGAGAAGTTCGCTTCTTATGCCTTCAACAAGTCGCACGCCACATGCTACAGCTGGGTGGCATATCAGACGGCATACCTTAAGGCACACTATCCGGCCGAGTACATGGCCGGTGTGCTCAGCCGCAACCTCAGCGCCGCCGACAAGCTCACCAAAATCATGGACGAGACGAAGCGCATGGGTATCGTGGTGAAGGGACCCGACATCAATGAGTCGGGCCATAAGTTCTCGGTGACAAAGAATGGTGAGATCCGCTTCGGCCTGAGCGGCATCAAGAGTGTGGGTGATTCGGCGGTGAACGCCATCGTGAGCGAACGCGCCAAGAACGGCCCATACCGCGACCTGTACGATTTCGTAGAGCGTGTGAATCTCTCGGCATGCAACCGTGGAGCTATCGAAAGCCTGGCGCTGGCCGGGGCGTTCGACAGTTTTAATGTGCCGCGTGAGATGATCGTGACACCGATGTTTGACTCCACATGGGCCGACATGCTGGTGAAATACGGCCAACGGGTGCAGAACGATGCCAACTCGCTGCAGAACTCCCTCTTCGCCGATATCGAACCCATCGAGACCGACAAGCCTCCATATCCCGAATATGAACCGTGGAGCCGCCTGCGACTGCTCGAAGCGGAGAAAAATCTGGTGACGATGTATCTCTCAGCCCACCCCCTCGACCCGTATTATATGGAACTCAACTATGCCTGCAATACATCATGCGACGCATTTGAGGATGCCCAGACGGATGGAGCGCTCGTCACTATCGGAGGGCTGGTGACCGGCGTAGAGCAGCGCACCACCAAGACCGGACGCCCCTGGGGACAGGTGAAAATCGAGGATTTCAACGGCACTGCCAACATACGCCTCTTCGGCCGCCTGTTTGAGGATTATTTCGCGAAGTTTACCGTGGGCGACGCGGTATATGTGCGTATGCGCTTCCAGGCGGGACGCTACAATTCCGACTTCCTCGACACTACAATCGAAGAACTCACATCGCTCGACCGCCTGCGCGGCACCGTGGCCAATGACCTTACCATATGGCTCGACCGCAATTTCGACAATACCGACTTCATGAAGGGTCTGGTGAAATTCGAATCCGACAACCCCGCCGACCGGCGAGGCGACCTCTCGCTGCTGCTGCTCGACTATAAGCGCCGCCAATGCGTGAAGATTCATTCGCGCCGCAAGTTCCGCATCGATAAGGACCTGATCGATTTCCTTAAGGAATGGGGAATACAGTTTAATGTCGAGACGGCACGCCGCTGAGCCATCCCTCTCCGGCTCCCCGCTGCCACCTTTTCCCGGCTCCCGGCCCCTTTTTGCCACGCCGCAGGGCTTCAGCCATGCGGATTCCGCCCCGGCTCCCCCGCACCCGGCATTTCATTTTTCTGCCCGCGGATTTGGCAGACTCAAATCTTTTAGATAACTTTGGGAAGCCGATTGGTCCGCAGGCACCCCGCGACGGCTACCGCCCCTTTCGGCACCTCTCCTCCGGCAACGACAAACATCAACAACACAAATATTTAAATCTAATCCGAACATGGCATTACAGTTCACAGACCAGACTGCCCGCGAGGCAATCGAATCAGGGAAACCCGTAGTAATCGACTTCTGGGCCACATGGTGCGGCCCCTGCATCAAGCTCGGTCCGGTGGTAGAGGAACTCGCTGAAAAATACCCCGACGTGGTGATCGGCAAGCTCAACATCGACGACAACGATGAAATCGCAAGCGCCAACCGCGTGCGCAATATCCCCACCGTGCTCTTCTTCAACAACGGTGAGCTCAAGGAGCGCAGCGTAGGTCTGGTGAAACTCGCCGACCTTGAAGCAAAGCTTCAGGCTATCCTCTGATACCATCAGCTCCTGCGCCGCGCCAATCCCGGCCGACGCAGGCCCAAAATCAACAAGCACCCGGGCCGACGGCTACAATGCCATCGGCCCGGGTCCTGTATTTTACCGCCACCGCTCCGATACACGGATCACACTCCGGGCACCTTGCCGAAGCCCATGATGGTGCGCGTATAGTAGGGTGTGGTGATCTTGGATATCACCACACCTTTGGAGGTGCTGACATGGATGAAATTCTCGTAGTCGAGCATTATCCCTACATGCGACACCCGGTCGGGATCCTTGCCGGTGGCGAAGAACACCAGATCCCCCGGGAGCACCTGGCGAAGCCCGACCGGTGTGCAGAACTCCGCCTGCGCCGCTGAATTGCGCGGCAGTTTTATACCCAATGCATCAAGGTAGACACTCAGCACCATCCCGCTGCAGTCTGACCCCTTGTGCTTGCTGCACTCGGCATATTTATAGGGGGTGCCGATCCATGTCTGCGCTTCTTCGATAAGCTGCTGACGCGACTTGCTCAGATGCATGAACTCCACATTGACAGGGGAGCCTCCCTGCGCCGCACCGGGGAACTTCACCCCCTGCCTGTGGCTGCGGCATCCCCCTCCTATAAGCAATATCACGGCAAAAAGCCACACCATCATCCGGCTCCATCCATGCGCCGGTACCGGGAATGCCGACTTCGCCCGACACTCTCTTGCAATCGCTGACACTCCACACCTTATCCGGCCAAAGCTGCCACTGTGTATGCACTCCATATCCATGATGATTGACATTCTTCGATTTTCAAATTTCAAAATTAATGATTTTTAAAAATTCCACCAAACTACTACTAAATAATTCTAAAACCATTGCGATGTTTTTTTACAAAAATAATAAACGGGTATCCTAAAGTGTATATTAGGAAAAAGTATAACCCGGCCTTTCCACGGCAATCCACCGCGATGCTTTCCGGCTACGCCCGACGAACGGCCCTAACCTGATAACGATGAATATCCTCAAATCTTCCACTATCGTGCTTGGTCTGGCACTCGGTGCCACCGTGTTGATCGCATCCCGCCCCGGAGCCGGCAACGACCCCGCCGATGCCGCAGAGTCAGGCAACTTCCTTAACACGAATGCCTCGGCACCCCAGTCAGGTGAGTTTGTACGCACCGCATCCTCCGCTTCTTTCGATACCGATTTTACCGTGGCGGCTGAAAAGACGGTCAATGAAGTGGTGTGCATCAAAAGCTTCACTTCACGCCGCCAGCAGAATTACGGCGGGTATGACCCCTTCGGCATGTTCGACTTCTTCTTCGGCCCGCAGCAGCCGCAGCAGCGTCAGCAACCCCGGCAGCAGCAGAAAAAGAAAAGCTCTGACGATGATTATGTGCAGAGCGGTCTCGGCTCGGGTGTGATCGTATCGGCCGACGGCTATATCGTCACCAACAACCACGTGATCGACGGCGCCGAGAAACTGGAAATCCTCCTCAACGACAATTCCACCTATGAAGCCCGCGTGATCGGCACTGATCCGGCCACCGACCTCGCCCTGATCAAAATCGACGCCAAGGGACTCTCCCCCATCACATTCGGCGACAGCGAAACGGTGAAAATCGGCGAGTGGGTGCTCGCCGTGGGCAACCCCTTCGGGTTCAATTCCACCGTCACCGCCGGTATCGTAAGCGCCAAGGCCCGCAGCCTGGGCACCAACAGCCAGTCGGGCAATCTCGGCATCGAGTCGTTTATCCAGACTGACGCGGCCCTCAACCCCGGCAACTCCGGCGGCGCTCTGGTCAACCTCAAGGGTGAACTCATAGGCATCAACTCCGCCATCTATTCCAACACGGGAAGCTATTCGGGGTTCTCGTTTGCAATCCCCACCACGATCGTAAAGAAGGTAATCACCGACCTGCGTCAGTACGGCACCGTGCAACGCGCCGTGCTGGGATGCACCATCACCGAACTTGACGCCAAACTGGCCAAGGAAAATGACGTGACAGCCACCAAGTCGGGCCTCTTCGTGCATGACGTGACGGCTCGCTCCACGGCCAAGGAACTCGGTCTGCAGAGCGGCGACGTAATCGTAGCCATCAATGATGTGCCGGTCAAGAACCGCGCCGAACTCGTGGAACAGCTCAATAAGTTCCGTCCCGGCGAAAAGATCTCCGTCACATACTACCGCGACAATAAGAAAGCCTCCGCCACCGCCACCCTGCGCAATAACCAGAGAAGCACCGAAATCACCAAACCCGGCGATTTCTCCCAGCTCGGCGCGGCCTTCATGAAACTCAATGCCGACACTAAGTCGGAACTCGGCATACGCAGCGGCGTCAAGGTGACCGGAGTGCAGAAAGGTGCCTTCCGCGATGCCGGAGTAAAGGATGGCTTCATCATCACCGAAATCAACGGCAAAGCCGTCAACTCGCAGGACGACGTAGAGTATATCTACAATCAGATCATGAAGGATGAAGACGCCGACCGCGTGCTGCTCCTCTCCGGCCTCTACCCCGATTCGGGACGGAAATACTATTATGCGGTAAATCTCGATTAATCGAGATTTACCGGATTCAATCGGGATTAATCAAGATTCCTCGGAATCAACCGGGATCCTCCCGAATAATCCCGACTCCCCCGATTAATAGAAGATATGGGCTGCCGTCGCGCCCCTCACCCGGAGTAGGCGATCGGCAGCTCCATCATTCTTAAGATTTTATATTAAATCACAAATCGGGCGAAAAAAATTTTGAACCTTCACAAAAAAATCTTAAATTTGCATTTCGGCATGGCGTGCGGTTGTTATAATACTTGCAATCGCACTCCTCTTTGCTATGATAATATCCATATCCTATGAGACAGCTTAAAATCAACAAGTCAATCACCAATCGCGACGGCATCGGCCTGGACAAATACCTTCAGGAGATCGGTCGCGAAGAACTCATCTCTGTATCCGAAGAGGTGGAACTGGCTCAGCGCATCAAGAAAGGGGACCAGAAGGCCCTCGACAAACTTGTGCGCGCCAATCTCCGCTTCGTCGTTTCGGTGGCAAAGCAATATCAGAATCAGGGTCTCCCCCTCCCCGACCTTATCAATGAAGGCAATCTCGGTCTGATTCGCGCTGCCCAGAAATTTGATGAAACAAGAGGTTTTAAGTTTATCTCCTACGCCGTGTGGTGGATCCGCCAGTCGATCCTGCAGGCTCTCGCCGAGCAATCGCGTATCGTCCGTCTCCCGCTCAACCAGGTGGGTTCGCTCAATAAGATTACTAAAGAGGTGACCAAATTCGAGCAGGAAAACGAGCGCAAACCCTCTCCCGAAGAGCTGGCTGACCGCCTCGACATCCCCGTCGACAAAATCGCCGACTCCCTCAAGGTATCCGGACGATCCATATCCGTCGACGCTCCTTTCGTGGAGGGTGAAGACAATTCACTGCTCGATGTGCTCGCCAATGACGACAGCCCGATGGCCGACCGTTCGCTCAACCAGGAGTCGCTCTCCAAGGAGATCGACCGAGCCCTACGCCAGCTTTATGACCGCGAACGTGAAATCCTCAAGATGTTCTTCGGCATCGGTTGTCAGGAAATGACTCTTGAGGAAATCGGCGCTAAGTTCGACCTCACCCGCGAGCGTGTGCGACAAATCAAGGAGAAGGCCATACGCCGTCTCAAGGGGCAACGAAGCCAGTTGCTCAAATCCTATCTTGGTGATTGATATCAATTCCTAATCAAGCCCCGTATCCCCGGCATTTCTTATCACGGGATGCGGGGCTTTTTAGCGACTTCTTTGACGTGAAGCTTTTTCTCCCAATATTCCTCGCTGCCGTAGCCTCAATCTCCGCATGGGCCGCGCCATCCGCTGATACCGACTCCCTCACTACGAGGCAGACGGTAATCACGAGGTTCCTTTCAGATGGATCGGTGCGCACCGATACCATCGCCGGCGACCTGCCTGTGGCAATCCCCGATCCCTCCGCAAATCACGGAATCCTGCCCAAGGAAGCCCCGGCCAAGACGCAGCGCACCAAAATGTCGACCGTCATGATCGGCGCCGAGCTCAGCACGTCGCTCGACCTCTCCGGAGCCGACATGTCGACCTTCAACGCCGACATCATTATCGGATACCGCCATAAACTCATACAGACCCTCGGCGTGAGCTTCGGCATGCATAAGTCGCTCGGCACGCGCGACAGCTTCATCCCGATCCAGCTCGTGTTCCGTTCCGGTCTGATACCACGGCAGCAACTCTTTTTCCTCCATCTCGCCGCCGGATACAGCTTCAATACCATATCCTCGTCGCCAATGTTCGGCGATCTGGCCGCATCGGTGGGCTGCGGTGTCAATCTTGTGCAGAAACCCGGATTCCAAAGCAAAGTGGTGCTTGCATTCGGGTTCCGGCACTTCACGGAGAAACATCAGGTCATGGCAAGTGTCAGCAAGCCTAATGTGGGATTCGCTCAGATAGCATTCGGCATATCCATGTGATGCCACATGCTCTCTTCATCCCGTATGTTCTTACTTATGCAATCAATCTGAAGTCAATCTTTTATGCGGATTTCTGAGATTATCACCGGTTCGGATGCCACTTCGGTCGAAGTGGCGTCAATCCTGACCGAAGAACGCAAGCTCAACCTCTGCTCGGAGTTCTTCGCCCAATATGCCTCTTACATGCTGGCCTGTGGAGCCACTTGCATCCGGATTTCAAAAAACCTGCGCCGCATGGCTGCCGCCGTGGGGCTTAAGGTGGATATGATTATTCTCTCGCACCACGTCACTGTGGTCTGCACTCGCCGCGCCGACGGAATGTACTGCCAGCATACGAAGCGTATCGCTCCGGCCGGTGTGTCGTTTGCCATCAATACCCGCCTCTCCGAACTGTCGTGGAAAGTGGCCGAACATAAGGTGGATATCGAGGAGGCACAAAGTATCTTCTACCGGATCATTAAGCATAAGAAGGTGTCGGAATGGCGGATCATGTGGCTCGTAGTAGCCGCCAACGCCTCTTTCTGCTACCTCTTCGGGGGCGACCCGGGAGCCATGGCCATCGTGGCTATTGCCACTCTGGCCGGTTATACCGTAAAGCTCCTCACCCTGATGCGCCACTGGGAAGCCAAAATAATCTGGCTGCTATGCTCTTTTATCTCTGCCCTGATCGCAGCCGGACTCACTTACCTTCCCGTCACAGCCACCCCGGACTGGGCCATCGCGGCCTCGGTGCTGTATCTGATTCCCGGCATACCCTACATCAATTCGATTTCGGATTGCATCGATGCACACTATCTGTCGGCTATCGGACGTTTCATACATGCCTGCGCTCTGACTGTGTGCATCGCGATCGGACTCACGGCCGGACTCGTGCTCGCCAATATCGGCATCACGGTCTGAGCCCTCATCCTCTCGCCTCCTAATTCCTAATTCCTCCCTCCCTAATTCCTAATTCCTCCCTCCTAATTCCTAATTCCTCCCTCCTAATTCCTAATTCC
>CAMWRH010000079.1 GCA_947176605.1 uncultured Porphyromonadaceae bacterium | reverse complement strand
ACCGCCGGAGGCATCGCCCTCTGCACCCTCGCCATAGCCCTCATTGCCGGCATCGCCCTGCTCGCACTGCGCATCCTCCGCAAGTAGCCGCCGGCATCCGTGCGTCACTTTTTTGCCCCGCCGCAGGGTCTTAAGCCCTGCACCCCGGCAACCCAAACCCCAAACACAAGAAACGAAATGGAAACCCTACTCGAAGCCTTCACAGCCGAACTTGGCGACAACTTCAGCCGCCACCTCATCTTCCACTACGCCGTAGTATTCATCCTCGCCCTCATCCCCCCGGTGCTCGTAGCCCTCGACACCTACTTCGCCACCAGCACCGCCCGCATGTTAGGCGAAAAAATCCGTTCCCGCAAACTCCGCAAAGGACTTGAAAAACTCTCCTTCTACTGGGGAGCGCAGATAGCCGCCTCCCTCGTAGGCACCATCGGACTGCTCTTCACATGGTACAACCTCCCCTACATGACCATCTTCGTCACCCTTGCCGTAGCGTGGACAGAAGGGAAGAGCTACCGCGAGCACTTCATCCGCCGCAAAGACGGCGTGGCCAAAATCCCCGAGACCCTACAGGAGATGATCGACTTCTTCGGCGAAGACGACCTCAAGACCACCCTCCGCGCCATCGCCCGCCGCAAACTCCCTGCTGACGAGGAGGCGTAAACAAAAAATGCGTGCACCCTGCCGTTAAGACAGTGGCGCACGCACTCACAACACATGAACGAACTTACATATCGAATATACTTTCGGGTATCGGGTTTGACGATTCTGCGACAAACATCTGACGGAAGATGTGATACAGACATGACACGACAATCGAATTGCCGGCCAGCTTGAATTTCGCACTCTTGGGTATCGGTTTCTCCTTGACAGTGCCATTCTTTAACGTGACCGGAATGCGGTAAGCGTCAATGAGATCGATGTCGGCATCATCCATATCCATTAGACGGAAGCACTCCCTTGGAGTGAGTTTGCGGATGCGGTAGCGCAGCAAAACTTTCGGCTCATGTGCAGCCGTGACTGTAGGATGAATGTTATCGGCATCGGTTACCTGCCATTCAGGGGCAGTTGACTTCTTTGGGTCATGCGCACGGTATGCGTGAATATTCCCATTGGGCATTTCCTTGAATGTTATGTCGTCTTTACGTTTCCCGGATTCCTTTACCATCTCCGCACCCTCATAGACACAATGACCGTCTGCGCTCGCAGTAATCGCGCCTACCACATCGCCGTTATCCTGCACACGCCCACGGCGCAACTTGGAGCTGGGGTATGCTGCATCAAATCCACCTCCCGCCGGACATTCGGCATATCCTTGTGCCGTGGCCTGTCGTATCTTTATCGGCTCCTGGAGAAGATTGTCGTGAACCACGGTCGTCAGCGTGTTTGAAACGCCGTCAGTGCGCGGCAGCATCTGCCGTCCGCTGAATGTATCAATCCCCTGTTTGCGGAGCTGACGTTGCTCTTCAGTGCGGATTGGGGACAATATAGCTGGTTCAACCACAGCAGTTACCATTCCGTGGTTCTCCATGACAGTTGGGGCTATGCCGTCAGAAGAGACAACCTTTCCAGCACACATGCCGTTGGGGACATAGCTGCCTATCTGCATGATTTTCGGTTCTTCCATAATGTTCGGTACATGGTTTGTGCGGCATATGGCTATTGCCGGACTTATGCCGTCGGCATCGTAAATCCGGTCGTCCTGCCGTGACGGCCAGTCGCCTACACCACTGTCGATTCTTGCCGCTACTTTGATTTTTGGCATGTTATTTCCGGAGTCTAAACCATTAAGACAAGGCGAAATACCATCGGGATGATAAACCCTGCCACGCTGAGGATTGTCAAAACCATTCGCATCGCATAGATTGTCTGTCTGTATAACTTTTGGCTCTTCCATGATTTCAAGTATCGCGAGGTGAGGGATGTGATTCGTTCATGTGGGGTAAAATCACTACCACCTGCTTTATGATAATGGGCGGTAATTGCAGGAGAGATATTGCCCCCCCCCGGATTGTATTAATCGGTATTATCCACTTCATCGGCATTGTCGGTTATCTCAAGCACCGCAGTCACGCCCATCGACCCCTGCCGCATGAAGTTTGCTCCACTCGCTTTGTAGTGCTGCGCCTTGATTGTGCGGCAGGTGCCGTCCGGCATCGCGTTAATCGGGATTGTCTGTTTCATTAAGTTTTAGATAAGGGTCTGTTTCTCGCTGACCGTATTTTCCGGTAATTGTGCCGACAACCTCATTTGAGGGGGGGGTGAATTGCGTATTGAATCCACACCCTTCGGCTTGCTTGCGCTCACAATGTGCGAGTATGCGCTCTACCTGTTCGTCTTTAAGATAGAACTCCTCAGCCACTTCATCCTCCAGTACATCACGCAGGCGCTTCTCCAAGGGGAAGGGCTGAGGGAAGTTGTAGAGCTGCTTCCCTTCGCTGTTGCGACTGAGAATTGAAACCATAAAGACTCTTTCTCTGTTCTGCGGCACTCCGAAATCCTTGGCGTTAAGCACTTTCCAGTAACTGTCATAACCAAGCTCAGTCAGTGTGTCAATCCAACGTTGAAACTCCGGCATGAACTTCTTCTGCACCAACGCCTTGACGTTCTCCATCAACAGGTATTGCGGTCGTTTGATTTCGATAGCCTTGCGGCATTCCCACAAAAGACTCGACCGTGTGCCGCTACCCTCGGAAAATCCCTTTTGTTTCCCGGCATTACTCAGGTCTGTGCATGGGAATGAGTATGTAAACAGGTCAAAGTCGCTTACCCCCTCCCAGTCTATTTGCGTAATATCGCCATAGTTTACCACATTTCCATGTAATGCCCGATAGGCTGCAATAGCATATGGCTCAATCTCTGAAATTCCCACAAACTCAAACTTCACGCTGTGGGGGAAATCGCGTTGCAGACGCTTCAATGCAAGTGCCTGACTACCATAGCCGGCGAAACTTTCAAACACTCTGATTACCTTCATCTTCCGGTCAGTATCTTGATTTCCTCCTCAGTAAACCATGCCTCCAGTTTCAGCGGACGCAGGGAGTAAAGCATCCGGTCGTAGCTGTAGCGCTCCACGATGTCATATGGCTTACCCCATTTTTTAGAGCGAGCATCTAAACTTAGGCTTTCATCATACAGAATCCGTATGGCCACATCCGATGCCATATCAATCAATTCCGTCCGGAACCGAAAGACGGCCTCGTTGCGCTCTGAGTGCCATAGGACAAACGCTATCCCGAGAATCGGAATGCACGCTATGATGTAAACCCAGATCATACCGCACCTCCTTTCTCCCATTCGTGATAGAACTGTTCGGCTGTCGAGATGGCACCGCGCACACACTCCACGCGGTTATCATAGCTGCCGTATGCCGGCTGATTCGACAGAATACGCTCTGCCAGTCGGCGCACCCTGCGGCGGTGCATGTATCTGATTATGTTCATGTCGTTCTCTTTTATGTCAACGGTTGAAGTAATAGAGAGGGTCGCTCTCCTTCTGATTCTCATACATGATATACTTGCAGAACTCCTCGGCAAACATCCGCTCTATTCTGCATCCGCGACTGAACTGCCAACCATCGCAAAGGAATATAGCGTCGCAGTCGGCAAGCGCACGGAGGTCGGAACACAGGTAGTCGGCATACGTGGGTTTCACTCCGGCGTATATCTCAAAAGGGGTGATGGGGGAATGTCCGGCGCGGCTCAGCGCTCCCTTTATGAGGTCGGCATGTTCGCGCACCTCCTTTTCATCGTGTCCGGTAATGGGTATTGATATGTAGATTCTCATGATCCTGTGATTAGTTCTTCGATTTCTTTTATTGCCTGATTGTATTTCCATGTGGCTATTCGTTCGAGGTCGGAAATGCAGGATTCCAGATTTACGACAGGTGCCCATTCCGTCCGCTCGATATAGTACCCCTTATGCACGCCTACCGCCCTGCATCCTACATAAGCCTCTCCTTCGAATGTATTGCGCACCGCGATCAGTTTCATCTTGCGCTGCGCTCTGCGCGGACTTGCCGAGGATAGCCTTCGGTATCCGAATCTGTCAACCTTGGATGTATGCTCCATTTCTCTCTTCACGTTTGCGTTTAAGATAATCTGCCTTGAATTTAAGGAACTCCCTATGGCGTGCGTCCCGCTGCTCGGATGTGGGTATGCGGCTACGCTTCCGCAGGTCAGCTAAAGTTTCGGCTGCTTCCTTGTCGCCGTCATTGGCCTTGGCTTCCAACATCGCGAGGTAGGTGTTGAATGAGATTGCATCCGTTCCACCCTCCATCTCACGGCGCTGTTCGGCTCTGTCGCGCCCCTGATTGTAGGTTTCGCACCAGTCGGCCATATCGGATTTAAACTCCCGGATCCATCCGAGTATGATGTTGCCGTCTATCCGGTCATACAGTTTAGCCGTGCACATCTTCTCGCGGAAACATGCCTTGATGTTGGCCAGAGTGAGGTCGTGGAATCCGGGGTTGTCGATAATCAGTTCGGTAGTCATGGCCACCTGCACGTCATTCATCTTCCCCTTTACGTTAAAGAAGTCGTTGACTTCACGTATCAGGAACGCGAGTGCAAGCTGCGCGTTGCTACGACCGATTCCACGGCATATCTGCGAAAGCATGGGAGAGCCGGGCGCACGTGGCGCATTATATTGCTCCGGCGTGATTGCGCCTAAGTATCTCTGCGGCGACTCCTTCAATAGTTGCAGTTCGCGACACACCAGAGCCGGAAGCATTGGGGTGCGTTGCTGCTGTTGGGTCAGTTCTGTTGTCATAGGTACCTTCAAGTATTTTAAGGAAGTTCTTACGGTTGAATATCCAGTCGAAGTTGACTCTCCCCCATTTCTGCGAGAGGAAATCACTTCTGATCACTTTCTGCAATGCTGTCTGCACCGCCTGTTTGCCAAACTCCGCGAAGATGGATTTCAGCGCCCGCTTGCGCGAGTCGGAGATTTTGATTACGGTAGGTATCGGTGTACCCGCTACCATAGAGTTGTAGTATGTCCGGAACTTCTCGTAATCCACAGATTCCTGCCTGCCTGCGACTGTAGGCGCAATCTCCGTCACTTCCGGACTCTCAGCCGCGATGTCGCACTTCGCATCCGGACGAGGATTGCCGCCGTACCTGTAGAATCCGGTCAATACGATGGCTGTCAGCCGTCCTTCGGCTGAGGCTACTATCAGTCCTGCGTTGGTCAGATGTTTCATGGCCGTGCGCAGACTCTGATACCCTATATCCAGATCTTCGGCAAGCGCACGCACGCTAAGGCATACCCTTCCGGTATTGTCGGCACGCTCTGCCAGCGTCAGCAGCAGTCCGCGAAGGAGCGCCGTAGGGAGTTGCCTGATGATGTCGCGTGGTATGTGTATGGATTCGGTATTCATCTTAGGATAGTTTTAAAAGTTCCGGCAATCTGAATCCTTTGCAGAGTCGGTCACGGCGGAGTCGCACGTTGTGGTAGGAACAGTAGAATCTCTGTTTGCCGCCATCTCGCCACACTAAGGCGCAGTACATGCAGTCGTGGCATCCGTAGCCGGGCTTCCCCGATGGTTTTGGATTGCTCATGGGTTGATATGGACAGGAGAGAGAATCCGCACTATTCTCCCGAACCGTGCGGCGAAAGGAAGTAAAATTACTAAATGGCAAAAAGCTTACTTTTAAGTCATTCGTCACCCTCGGCCACATCTTCCTTGACTTTCGGGGCCGGGATGAATTTCAGCTTGTGGCGTGCGGGCACTTGGATTGTCTTACCCGCGCAGATGTCGCGTGCCTGTCGGGGCGGCCTGCATACGATCTTGAATGTGCCGAAGCCGCGCAGGTAGATGGTGTCGTGCATACGGAATGCACCGCGCATGGTTTCCAACAGCGAGTCGGTCACCTTGGCGACCACGCTCTTGCTGAGTCCGGTGTCGGCAGACACTGCCGAAATAAGGTCTTGCTTTGTCATGGCTGTATATGTTTTGATGTTATCTGTTGTCGCCGTTTCCTCCGAGTTTGCCACGGAGTTGGCGGAATTTGAGTTTGCGGTGGTTCATAGGGGCGATAAATCTTCTATTCTATTGTTTGAATCTGCATGAGAAAATCCATTGGGGTAACGAGCCATGATCTTGGCGTTGTTATTCAAATAGATTTCATAAAAATCTATTCCAAGGACGTTGCATATCGCGCACAGATAGTACAGCACATCTCCGAGTTCAAGCGCAATTTCGACGGGACTTACATCTTGCCCATGATAAAGCATCTTTTTAATGAGGTCACAGACTTCTCCGGCCTCACCCGCAAGACCGAGCGAATAGTCTTTAAGTTCCTCAGTAAGCCCAACATTTTTATTTCTGGTGAAATCCACTATGGTTGGATAGACTTCCATAATTTCACCAGCTTCTATGTGGGGATAGCGTTGCCCGGAAACAATACGCCCTATGCTTGATGAAGCCATCTTATCGCCGATAAGAGTTGAGATTTGTTTATTACTCCATCCGCATATCATTCCTAAAGTCTTAATAACCTTAGCTTCCTTGTCAGAAATTTTTGCGTTCCCACTTTTCTCTCCTCTTGGCGGATTGAAATTCGGTCTGCTATGCTGCATATTTTCGGAATGACTGACGACTTCAAGGTTTTCGATGTGGTTGTTGCTTCGGTTGTAGTCTATATGGTTAATTTCCTTTCCGTCCGGAATCGCTCCATTATACCAAACCCACACAACACGATGCTCGCAGAAGTAATAGCACTTTTTGTTGTATTGAGCAATAGTCTGCCAATATCCGTTGCGTGCCAACTTCGACATCAAACCGCCCTTCTTACTGCGTATGTGTCCATCTTCGGAGATATAACAACCTCGCGCCTTTAGCATTTCAACGAATAAACTTAGTTTATCCGGTGTCCTTTCAAAATCATAGGATTCTCCGGGGAAGTAACTTCCCCGGATTTTAGTTGCTTTTTCAGGTAACTCGCACATAGCGGTCACTTCATATTTCGCTTCATTCTCCATTGCTCGTAGGTTTTGTGGGGAAGTATTCCACAATCGGGGATTCCACAAGTCCGACAATCTCAATGTCGGCCATGCTATTGCCGATTTCGTCCTGCAAGATGGCCTTGGCCGCGTCGTAGTCGGTCGCCCCTATGAGCCATTGCGACATGTTCCGTTTCTCTTTGCCGGAACGCTCGTCGATGTTGATGAACGCGACCTTGGAAAGGAAAAATCTGTCAGACTCATGATTGCCCATGACTTCGGCTATTGCGGATTTCTCAACCTTGGTCACTTCCATATCGCCGGAGATATACGGCGCAAGTCGCCCGGTGACTATCGCTTCGGCTTCTGTGACTGACAGAGAGTCGGTGAGATACTTCTCGCTGACACGCTTGATCTCGCCGGTCTCTGTCATCTTCTCGTAGCGTACTGTTGAAATGTGGTAGCCCATGGATTACGCGTTAAGGATACCCCCTTCGGTTACTTCTCCGGTTTCGATGTCGACCACTTCCACCTCATCTTCGTCAAAGGAATTTGGAATCGGGATTGTCGGAGGTTTGGGTGCGGTTTTGAGTTCTACAAACGGCACATCCTCTATGTCGCGCAGCTCTTCGACAGTATTGAATCCCATTGAGATTTCCGGTGCGTAGGTGCGCTGCCAGAATGCGGCGGCGCGGTAGTGAAACATCACTTCGGGCATGGTTTTCCATTTCGAACCGGATTTGTTGAGCCATCCCTCGGATTTTACCATAGCCCATGTCACCCACGGACCTTCAAGCCGTTCGGTCTTTTCCTTGTCGGACTTTTCGTAGGCGTAGCAGCGCCATCCGTATTCATCGCCCTGCTTGTTGTTGCACTCGTAGCGAAGCGGGGTGAAGCGTCCGCAGGTATTGATCGTGGAGATAAGAAACTTACTTGACCATCCGGGATTGCCATGTACGATGTAAAGGTTCTGCATCACCATGAGGGGATTTACGCCCATGCGCAGTGACATATCAAGCGCGATAGCACAGTTGGAGATATTCCCCTTGTATGTGTCGGGCACGACCGTGGCCGTGGAGTACATCTTGCCCATGCGCTGCAATACCTCGAAGCGCTTAAGCTCCTGCCCTACGGTGGTGAGGGCGAAAGTCGCGTCTGACTTGGCTTGCAGAAGTTGAAGCTCCTGTTGGATCGCGATTTCTGTTGTCTGCGGAGCCGCCTGCTCCGTTGCCTGGGTTGTCTGTTCTGTTGACATATTAATATTTCTGTTTTTCTGAATGAATTTCAAATGTTGAATAAGGGCTGATAACAAAGCAGTCTTGATATTTTGCCCAATAACGGATTAATCCGCTTGCAGGCAGGCAGTCCATAGCCCATAAGACGTTGGTATCTTTATGGTAATTCCCAAGTTGGATGGAGTCGGTCATGTCAGCGAATCGTCCTATCGGTTTGCGATTTATGATTGGCGCAATATCCATAATACGAAAACCACTGTCATGCTTTTTGCGTGTGGGTATTATGACGAAAGCATCAATCTTGGCCGTATAGTCAAACTCGCTGATGTCCAGCTTTGGCAAAGCCTCAAACTCCTTGCGAGTCCAATTCTCATAGGATTTTGCGTGGTCGTTCATGTCTCCTCGATAAATCGGTTTGCATAATATCTCGGCGGCTGGATTTCAAGCACCCTTACGCCATTGTTGTCGGGAATGAATGTTTCCGCGCCCGGCCAATGGTTGTTTTTGACGCATGTCGTATGGAGTTCGAGCAGTCGGCCAAATTCCATCGCACCGGGACCGGGACTTACCAGATCATACTCTTCTGTGTAGCGGTATCCGTAACCGCCCATGTCTACCATCACGCAGTCATATGGCTCGGTTTTGCTTACGAGTACGAGTATGAAGTCATACCATTTCCCTGTTATCTCATGCAATACCCATTGATACATGGCCGCTGAGATATGGTAGCCATATTTGAGGATTATGCGGTTGATGCTATCCTCGCTTAAGTCGTCGGTCGCGACCGTTTTCCAGTCTACAATCTTGCGGCGGGTGATAAGGTCGGGACGAACTTTGAGCTTGATGCCGTCTTTGGTTTCGTAGAAGTAGCTGACCTCGGGTTTACCCCATTTCAGCAGCTTCAGCACCTGCACCGCTGTAGCTCCTCCGATTGACGGATTGGTCAGCGAACCGACCATATCCTCTATCAATCCCGCTTCCTCCGGCGTGACTATCTCTTTATCCCCTTTATCAGAAAGGAACCGGGCGAAGGCTTCGGCATACACTTTGGTAGTACTGCCATATGGCTTTCCGGTCTTCTCGTTGATCGGAGGGCGGAATATGAGAACGTTGTCGTAGAACGCGTCTATCGTGCCGTGCTTCTGAAACAGCTCCATCGCCATGTGAAACAGCGACCCGAAGCGCAGTGCGTCAGATTTCGAGGTGTCGGGATGATCGAGAGTATACTTCGCGGCCTTGGGCGAACGGAGATAATGCTTCAACTGCGAGCTTGACAGATACTGTCGGTACGGCTCTGAGTTGTGGTAGTCCTCGTTTGACAATCCGTGGATGATGCGGTCAGTCATTCTTATGAATCCATTCTTTTAGCATATTTGCAAGAGTTTTGCCTGCGTAAGCGTAACCACCCCTGCGACTATCGTTGTAAACATCGTCTTTACGTGCCTCAGCG
This sequence comes from uncultured Porphyromonadaceae bacterium, assembly GCA_947176605.1. GTDB lineage: Bacteria > Bacteroidota > Bacteroidia > Bacteroidales > Muribaculaceae > Lepagella. The sequence goes on along the minus strand of CAMWRH010000079.1, from coordinate 453 downwards.
CAGAGAGTTATCCACTCTGTCTGACTATTTATTGCCTCGGATGCGCGGGTAATCGCACGCTCAAAAGGTCGGGTCCGTCTTGCATTGCCGGCCAGCACACGTGCAATTCTGTCATTGCGACCAACGAGTGAATTGCAGCCTATGACGACATCCTCTGTGATTTCCGCGCACACCACAAAGGCTACGCGTTTCTTATCTTCTGCCGCCCACTCGCCAAGCGCCCTTACATGGGCTTCCAATTCTTTGTTTACTTTCATCACCTATTCAAATTTGAGTTTTCTGATTTTCGTTTCGTGAAACTCGCCGGAGAGCTGTATGACAAACCCTCTGCTTTGGAGCCACTTTTTCGCACACCCCATCATGCGGATAACCTCGCCGGGTTTCTTGCTGTCGAAGTCGGGGTCGGAAAAGGCAGTCTGATTACCCCCTGTAACTTATACACATCTCCGAGCC
>CAMWRH010000078.1 GCA_947176605.1 uncultured Porphyromonadaceae bacterium | reverse complement strand
ATATAATATATACAATATATTACAGCACGTTGAGCACCTGCTCCTTGATCTGCTCGAGTTCGTCTTTCATACGCACGACGATCTTCTGCATTTCGGCATTATTGCTTTTAGAGCCGAGGGTATTGATCTCGCGCCCCATTTCCTGGGCGATGAATCCGAGTTTCTTACCCTGACCGGCTTCCGGGCGGTCGCCGTCGGGGTTGCCGAGCGTCTCCAGGAAATAGTCGAGATGGGAGCGCAGGCGGAGTTTTTCCTCACTCACATCGAGCTTTTCGATATAGAAAATGAGTTCCTGCTCAAGGCGCCCCTTGTCATAATCGATGCTTCGGAGCGAAGCGAGCTGCTCCTCCAGCCGCTGGCGTATTTTCTCGACACGCGATTTTTCGAACGGCTCCACCTGCGCGAGCAGCTCACCGATATTCGCGATTTTCTCACAGAAAAACCCGTAGAGCTTCCGCCCCTCAGTGATACGGAAATCAGTGAGAGCATCGGCGGCGGCGCATGTAGCTTCAAAGAAGGCGTCGCGGTCGGCGGGATGAATTTCCTCCACTTTAGTCTGGAGCGTATCCGGGAGGCGTAGCAGCGTAGCGTACCAGTCGGCCGGCGTGTCGATGCAGAGGCGGGCGGCCATCTCGTCGATCTGCGTGCGGTAAGCCTCGATGACGGGGAGATTCAGGGCGGCATTGGAAGTAGGCTCGGTATGCTCCACCCCCACGGTCATCTCCACCTTGCCACGCTCCAGAATGGGGGCGATGCGTGCGCGGGCGTCGATTTCCAGTTCGCGGAAAGAAGATGGCACACGCATGAAGAGGTCAAGCTGCTTTGAATTGAGCGACTTGATCTCAACCGTGATTTTACGTTCGGGCGAAGAAGCGATGCCTCGGCCGAAGCCAGTCATTGACAATATCATAAGGTTTCAGTGTCTAAAATTTTCGGTGTCAGAAAAATCACCCCCGGCGGGACCCCCGTGCAAAGAGGAGGTCGGCAGACCCGCGCATAGAGGGGATATTGCATTGCAAATTTAATGAAATTTCGCACGCGAAGCAATTTTTCATCCTAACAACACTGATTTCCGGCTAATTTTTATTACATTTGTGGTTCGGGAGGAGCGTGGCCGGGGCCGTGCTCCCCCTCCCGAAGGTAAGCAGACAACAAATTAACCCCTTATATTCAATCCGATGGATAACGAAACATTATTGAAAACATGCATCGAGCGAGCCGAGAAATGGCTCGGTCCGCAATACGATGAAGAAACACGCGCAGCCGTAAAGGCACTACTCGACAATCCGGATCACACCGAACTGATCGACTCCTTCTACAAAGACCTCGAATTCGGCACCGGCGGCCTTCGCGGCATCATGGGCGCAGGCACCAACCGCATGAATATCTATACCGTAGGCGCAGCCACACAGGGGCTTGCCAACTACCTTAAGGAATGCTTCAAGGATCTGCCTCAGATATCAGTGGCCGTGGGTCATGACGTGCGCAACAACTCACGCAAATTCGCCGAGATGGTGGCCGCCATCTTCTCTGCCAACGGCATCAAGGTATACCTCTTCGACGACTGCCGTCCGACCCCGGAGGTATCCTACGCCATCCGCCACCTGGGCTGCCAGAGCGGCGTCAACATCACCGCCTCCCACAATCCGAAAGAATACAACGGCTACAAAGCCTACTGGAGCGACGGCGCCCAGATGATCGCCCCGCACGATGTGGAGACCATCGCCTACGTCAACGCCATCACCTCCGTAGACCAGATCAAATTCGAGGCCAACCCCGAACTGATCCAGATCATCGGCAAAGACGTCGACGAGCCCTATCTCGAAGAGATACTCGGCCTGTCGCTCTCACCCGAAGCCGACCGCCGTCATGCCGACATGAAGATCGTCTACACCCCGATCCACGGCGTAGGCTCCATGCTGATCTACGATTCGCTCAAGCGCTGGGGCTTCAACAACGTGATCCACGTGCCGGAGCAGGATGTGAAAGACGGCAACTTCCCGACCGTCGTATCCCCCAACCCCGAGAATGCCGAAGCCATGTCGATGGCAATAGCCAAGGCCAAAGAGACAGGCGCCAGCCTCGTACTGGCCTCCGACCCGGACTCTGACCGTATCGGCGTAGTGGTGCGCGACAAGCAGGGCAACTATCAGCTCGTCAACGGCAACCAGATCGTGATGATCTTCCTCTACTACCTGATCACCCGCAACGTAGAGCTCGGCAAGATCGAAGGCAACGAATACTGCGTCAAGACCATCGTCACCACCGAGACCATCAAGCGCATAGCCGAGGCCAACAACGTGAAATGCTACGACTGCTACACGGGCTTCAAATGGATCGCCGACGTGATGCGCAATCTCGAAGGTACAGAGCGCTACCTTGGCGGCGGCGAAGAGAGCTACGGCTTCCTGGCCGAGACATTCGTGCGCGACAAGGATGCCGTATCGGCAGTATCGATGATGTGTGAGATCGCAGCCTGGGCCGCCGACAAGGGTATGGACCTCTACGAGCTTCTCATCGAGATCTATGACAAATACGGTTTTTCGCGCGAGCGCGGCGTAAGCGTGGTGCGTCCGGGCAAGACCGGCGCCGACGAGATCGTGGCGATGATGAAGAACTTCCGCGAGAATCCCCCGAAGGCACTTGCCGGATCGCCGGTAGTGACCGTCAAGGATTACGCCGACCTCAACTGCACCAACCTGCAGACCGGCGAGGTAGAGAAGATGAACTTCCCGACCACCTCGAACGTGCTTCAGTTCTTCACCGAGGCAGGCGACAAGATTTCGATCCGCCCGTCGGGCACGGAGCCGAAGATCAAATTCTACATCGAGGTGCGCGAGCCGATGGCATCGAAAGAGGCGTACGAAGCTACCGTAGAGGCAGCCGACCGCCATATCGACCAAGTACTTGCAGACCTTGGCGTGAAGTAAGCCCCGGGCACTCCCCTATCATAAGCATAAGCCGGCCGCATCTGGGATGCGGCCGGCTTTATGCTTATCGGGATAACTCTCGATTTATCGGGATTAATCGGGATTTATAGGGATTTATCTCGGGTTGGCGGGAGAATCCCGAATAATCAGGGTTTCTTTCTGACGGAGAATCCGAAGGTGCCCAAGAGGCGGCCGAGGGCGTAATAGCCTCCGTGGGCGTATGCCATCAGTCCGGCATCGGCCATGGAGAATGCACCGGTGGCCGGGTCGATATATCGGTCGTCGGCACGGACGCACAGCACATCGGCCATAATCATGGCATGGCTGCCGAGATGCAGCACCGTCTTCACACGGCATTCGAGCGACAGCGGCGACTCCTCGATAGTGGGCGACTTCACCATCTCGCCCGGGATCGGTGTAAGCCCCGTCTCCTTCCACTTGTCATAATCGGCACCTGAGCGCACGCCGGCCCAATCGGTGGCCCGCGCCATAGCCTCGGTGGTGAGATTGATAGTGAATTCCATATTGTCGATGATCAACGGATAGGAATGTCGCTCGGGGCGGATGCTGATGTAGAGCATGGTCGGATTTGTACAGATCGTGCCGGTCCATGCTACGGTAAGCATGTTCCAGTCGGCAGGCGATCGGCCGCAAGTCACAAGGACTGCGGGAGCCGGGTAGACCATCGTACCGGGTTTCCAGGTTACTTTTCCCATGACAGATACAGTTTATAGAGTTAAATACGATATTTTTACAATCCGGGAGTACCGATAGTTCATTATCGCGGACGAAACAGCGAAAAAGACTGACAAAGCGCCGTCAGTTGTCGGAGAGCTGGCGGCGGCGGAAGAATCCTCGCGTAAAGAGGAGGAAGATGGCGGCTCCGGCACCCTGCATATATGCCACGATATGGAAAGCCGTCAGGAATCCGCAGCTTTCGGCGATGACACCGCCGAGGAGAATTCCCAGTCCCATTCCGAGATCCCAGGAGATGAGAATAGAGGAATTGGCGGTGCCCCGCTGGTCGTGGCGTGCCACCTTGACAAACATGGTCAGAAACGCCGGGTACATCTGCCCGTTGCCCAGCCCGATCAGGAGCGCCGACAGATAATAGCTCCACGGCTCGACCACAAAAGCAAACAGGCCATATCCGGCCAGCGACAGCAGCACGCCCACGGCGGCATTACGCGTCATCTTACCGGCCCTCAGACTCTTGACCCCGAACAGGCGCGACGTCATCAGCCCCGCCGACAGGAGCATAAAGAAGAGCCCCGTGCCATCGGTGATGCCAAGCTCCTGCTGACCGTAGATAGCCACATAATTGCTCATCACCCCCCAGCAGAGACCGAAGAAAATGATGTTGACGGCCAGCAGCCACCCCCTTGTGAGGAAGAAATGGTCGAGGCTCAGCGCCGGGCGCCCCGGATTCATCTTGACCTTAGGGAGCTTCACCATGGTAGAACAGATAAATCCCGCCATGGCCAGAAACAGCGATATCCAGAAGAGGAGCATGAAATTGCCCGTGGCATGATAGATATAGATACCTGCACTCGGGGCCACGGCCATGGCCAGGTTATTGCTCAGGCCATAGTATCCGATCCCTTCGTTGCGCCTTGAGGAGGGGAGCACGTCGATCGCCACCGTACTGTTGGCCACCGTAGTGGCTCCGAAGGGGATGCCGTGCATAGTGCGCACGATGGCAAACATCAGCAGCGTTCCGGCACCGATATACCCGGTGAAAAGAATGAAGAACGCGAGGAAACAGATCACCAGGACCGTCTTGCGGTTGAACGTATCGACCACAAAGCCGCTGAAGGGACGCACCAACAGCGTGGCCACCACATAGCCCGACAGGACCAGACCGAGTACATCCTTATCCGCATCAAACTGCTCATCGAGGTATATCGGGAGCAAAGGAGTGAGGAGATAGAAAGCGAAAAAGAGCAGGAAATTGCAGATCATCACCTTTACATATTCCCGGTTCCATAGTCGCTGATCGGTTGCTTTCGCAGCCGCCGGCATAGCGGAGGCCGGCTCGCTAAGAATAGACTTCATTATAAGCAAACGTTAAATCTCATGTAAAATTACAAATTCCGGACGGAATCTGTTCTATCCGGAGGCAGATAAATGCGATGCGGGGATGTGGCGGCGGCGCGATTTCTCCCTGACGGCTGCGGGGTACGGCATATGGGGATGCCTCCGGGAGGAGAGCATATCACATAAGGAGGCCTACATTATTACATAATATCTTTTGGTATTTGCAAAAGGTTGAGTAATTTTGCAGGTTGAAGCCGGCGCCCCCTGCGCCCGGGCCTTCATGGAGCGTAGCGCCGCTGCTCCCCCACCAACCCACACCCTTGCCCCACACAGGCATGGGGCGCACTTAAACCAGAGACACCAGATGTTATGAAACTAAAATCAATATCCTCCAACCGGATTGTGAAATGGCTATGGATCTCATTCCTTGGCCTCGGCTTCATGATAGCCATACTCCTGCTGCTGATCTACAACGGAGTGATCGGATACATGCCGCCGATTGAAGAGCTTGAAGATCCACACGACAAACTGGCCTCAGTGGTGTATGCCTCCGACGGCACCACCGAGCTTGGGCGCTACTTTGCCGGCGCGGGCAACCGCGTATACAACGACTACGATGCCATCTCCCCGTGGGTGATCGACGCCCTCATCTCGACCGAGGACGCCCGCTTCATGCAGCATTCCGGCATCGACTTCATGGCCCTGGGGCGCACCCTGGTCAAGACCGTGGCCCTTGGCGACAAATCCTCCGGCGGCGGCTCCACCATCACCCAGCAGCTGGCCAAGCAGCTCTATTCGCAGCCCTCGCAGAACATGCTCAAACGCGCCATGCAGAAGCCCATCGAATGGATGATAGCCATCAAACTGGAGCGCTTCTACACGAAGAACGAGATAATCAACATGTATCTCAACCGCTTCGACTTCCTCAACAACGCCGTGGGAATCAAGACGGCCGCCAACGTATACTTCGGCAAAGAGCCCGGCGAACTCAACATCCAGGAAGCCGCGATGCTTGTGGGGATGCTCAAGAATCCCTCCTACTACAACCCCCTGCGCCACCCGGAGCGCACCCTGGGGCGTCGCAACACGGTGATCGACCAGATGGTGAAAGAAGGGCGCCTGTCGGCTGCCGAGGCCGACTCGATCAAGCAGCTTCCCTTAGGGCTGGACTATCATAAAGTGGACCACCGCGAAGGGGGCGCCCCCTATCTGCGCGAAGAGATACGCCGCCTGATGACGGCCAAAAAGCCCTCCCGCCCCAACCGCTCCGACTACGGCAACGAACTGGGCTACAACATAGCCTACGGCCAGTATACCACCGACTCAACCCAATGGGAAGACAATCCCCTCTACGGCTGGATACTGAAAAACCCCAAGCCCGACGGCTCCTACTACAACCTCTACACCGACGGACTGCAGATCTACTCCACGATCGACGTGCGGATGCAGCGCTATGCCGAAGAGGCCGTATGGCAGCATCTCGGCGGTACCCTGCAGCCGGCCTTCGACGCCGAGAAACGCGGTTCGCGCTTCGGCCCCTACTCCACCAATCCCGAAGAGATCTCGGCCGCCGGCGCACAGCGCCTCATACGCAACGCCATACGCCAGACGGAGCGCTACCGCGTGATGAAACTCGCCGGCCACACCGACGAACAGATAGAGGCAGCCTTCCACCAGCCCGTGCGGATGGACATATTCACCTACGTCAAGCAGGACGGAAGGGTGACGCCCGGCTCGAAATCGGTCGACATGACCCCATACGACTCACTGCTCTACATGAAATCGATACTGCGCACCGGCCTGATGTCGATGGATCCGGTGACGGGCTACGTCAAGGCCTACGTCGGGGGGCCGGACTTCATGTTCTTCCAATACGACATGGCCTCGCGCGGCAAGCGCCAGGTAGGTTCGACAGCCAAGCCCTTCCTCTACGCCCTGGCCTTCGAACAGGAGTTTGACCCCTGCAGCACCTTCTCCAACACGCAGCCCAACTTCGGCGGCTGGATGCCGCGCAACACCGGCAAGAGCCGCATCGGCGAAAACGTAGACCTGCGCTGGGCACTGACCACCTCCAACAACTGGATATCCGCCCGCCTGATCCACGAACTTCGCGTGCCGACCTTCGTAGGGAAGCTCCGCATGTACGGCATAAGCGGCTTCCTGACGCCCAACTACACACTGTCGCTCGGCTCATTCGACGCCTCGGTGGCCGAGATGGTATCGGGCTACAGCACGTTTGCCAACAAGGGTGTGCGCGTGGATCCCGTATACGTGACCCGCATCGAAGACAACCAGGGGAACGTGATCTACTCGCCGGTGGCACACCGCACCGAAGCGCTCAACGAAAAGGCGAGCTACAAGATCACATCGGTGCTCTTTGACGTAATCGACAAAGGCACAGGCCGTGGCCTGCGCGGCAACTACGGCATCAACGCCCAGATGGGAGGCAAGACCGGTACGACCAACTTCAACTCCGACGCCTGGTTCATGGGCTTTACCCCCGACCTGGTGACCGGCATATGGGTAGGAGGCGAAGAGCGCTACATCCACTTCAACTCCATGGCCTACGGCCAGGGTGCGAAAGCCGCCCTTCCGATCTACGGGCTCTATATGAAGAAAGTGTATGCCGACAAAAAGCTCCCCTACTCCCAGGATTCACACTTCACCTTCCCGGCCGACTTCAACCCTTGCGACGGAGTGCGCTGGAATGCGGCTCCGGTACATGACGAAGGGGCGACAGAAGTAGTGGAGGGAGTGTTTGACTGACCCTACCCTCCCCGCCCCCGCCGAGGAGGGGGGATGCGCCGGAGACGGTGGCAAAATGGCAGGGCACGATAGATAAAAACCCGACAGACATGCGAGTCGGCGGCATTTTTTTTGCCGCCGACTCATATTTTTATGCGCGAATATTTTCGTGATTCAGAAAAAAGGCCTAAATTAGCACCGTAATAACCCGAGGAGCGGCCGGAAGGGCGCTCCATGCAAAAAAGAAGAGAGGGCCATGCTCCATGCCGCCGCCATACGGAGATGGATCGCGTAGCGCCTCCAAATATCTGACTAATAAAACTTAAATCTGAAATACATAAAGTCCATGGCAACCAAAAAACTGAAGATTCGCGACCTTACACTTCGCGACGGCCAGCAATCACTGTTTGCGACCCGCATGAAGCAGGAGAACATCGATGAGCTTCTGCCCCTCTACCGCGACGCCCGCTTCTACATAATGGAGGTATGGGGCGGCGCAGTGCCCGACTCCGTGATGCGCTATCTCGGCGAGAGCCCGTGGGACCGCCTCCGCGCATGTTCGAAAGAGATGAAGGGAATATCCCTTCTGTCGGCCCTTTCACGCGGACGCAACCTGTTTGGCTACGTCCCCTATCCTAACTACGTGCTGGAGGGATTCTATAAAGAAGCCATCAAGAACGGACTGAACGTGATGCGTATCTTCGATGCGCTCAACGACATCGACAACATCAAGGAATCCATCCGGATGATCAACGAGCTTGGCGGCATAGCCGACGCGGCGGTATGCTACACCGTCGACCCGAAAGAGGAGGCGGCTCCTGCCCCGGCCAAGAAGAAAGGTTTCTTCGCACGCCTCTTCGGCGGCTCCGACCCGGCACCGGTGGCACCTGAAAAGATATTTACCGACGACTACTTCGTAAGCAAGGCCAAAGAGATGGAGCGTCTCGGGGCCAAGATGATCACCCTGAAGGATATGGCAGGCCTTGTGAATCCGGCCCGCATCTTCAGCCTGATGCCGAAGCTGAAGCAGGCACTGACAGTGCCCGTAGACTTCCACACGCACTGCACCCCGGGCTACGGCCTTGCAGCCGTGCTGACGGCCATCATCAAGGGAGTGGATATCGTCGACACCAATATCTGGTGGTTTGGCGGCGGTTCGGCAGCCCCGGCCATCGAGCTGGTATGGATTTTCTGCCAGAAACTGGGTATCGAGGTCGATGTCAACATGGAGGCTGTGGGCAAGATCCGCGCCAAGCTCAAAGACGCGCGCAAGGCCCTTGCCGCCTTCGACCTCAACAAAGACAAATGGCCCAAAGACTTCGACGAGGCCTATAAGGCGATGCCGGCCGATATCGACGCCGCCTTCGACGAGGCGATCAAGGCAGCCGGCGAGAACCGCGAGCAGGATCTGCTTGACGCCTGCCACAGGATCGAGGCATACTTCGGGTTCCCGAAGCCCAACGAACTTGTGAAGAACGCCGAGGTGCCGGGCGGCATGTACTCCAACATGGTGGCCAACCTTCGCCAGCTCAACGCCGAGGATGTGCTTGAGGAGGCTATGGCGCTGATTCCGAAGGTGCGCCGTGATGCGGGTCTTGTGCCTCTGGTGACTCCGACGTCGCAGATCGTGGGTTCGCAGGCTGTGGCCGTGGCTCTCGACCGCCGCAAGGGTGCTCCCGACTATACGAATAAGAACAATCAGTTTGTGGCTCTCGTGAAGGGTGAATACGGCAAGACTCCCGTTGCTGTGGATCCTGCCTTCCGCGAGCAGATCACGGGCAATCCGGTGGAGACTCCGTATGACGTGAACTCCTACCGCAAGCCGGCCAATCCGGAGCTTCCGGAGTTTGGCGGTGTGCAGCTTGCCCAGAATGATGAGGAGTATCTGCTCCTCGAGCTCCTTCCGGCTGTGGCTACGGGCTTCCTGAAGAATAAGCGTAAGGCCGAGTTTGAGGCAGCCAAGGCAGCCGCTCCGGCTGAGGCTCCCGTGGAGGCAAAGGCTGAGGAGCCGAAGGAGAAGATAACCGGTCCGACGCTGAATGCGCCGATGGGCGGCACTGTGATCGAGATCATGGTGAAGCCGGGCGATAAGGTGAAGACGGGTCAGAACGTGCTGGTATATGAGGCCATGAAGATGGAGAATGACCTGCAGTCTGACCAGGACGGAGTGGTGAAGCGTGTGCTCGTAAGCGAGAACGATGTGATCGCCACTGACCAGCCGGTGATTGAGTTTGAATGATGATTCAAGAAATAATCTTTCATGACAATTTGGACGGAGGGCTTCCCTGTGAAGGGAGGCCCTTTTTTTACCGGCTTCGCGATTCGGGGCTGACGCGGGGGCTTCGCGATTCCGGCCTGCGGCGGGGGCTTCGCGAGGCTCTTCCCTTCGCTGAAGCTCGGGCGCAGGACTACGAGACCCGCCTGACGCGGGGGAGCTTCGCAACCGGGAGGACGCACCAAGGTGCGTCCATACAGTGAGGGGCGGCCTTTACAGCTGAGGGGGAGATGGGGG
>CAMWRH010000077.1 GCA_947176605.1 uncultured Porphyromonadaceae bacterium | reverse complement strand
CTCAGTTAGCGGCTTAGCCAAGGCTGAACAACCTCAAATTTTACCGAATCATTGAAAGAAGAAAAGTCACGTTTTTTAATATCTGATAGAATATATGAATACGGTGGCGTTCTGGAAGTTTCATGGCTGGACATCATTGGAGTCTCAGCAGCGGAAGCAACACGAACTGCGTCGTGGCATGCCCCGGATCGAGATGGAACCCGGCATGCGTACGATGGGGATCGATAGCTGGAACAGCTTGAGGTGATGGCGCACCGTGGAGAGGAAATGCCCTACCCCACTGCGCCGGGAGGAAAGAAACCCGGGCGCAATGACCCGTGTCCGTGCGGCTCCGGCAAGAAATACAAGCATTGCTGCGGGAAGAATTAGGGGATAGGAATTAGGAGCTGGACTTTCGGGATTAGAAATTGACCGGAGAAGAGCCGTATATGTCTCATCTCTGACCTTTCTTACGGGGTTGGGTTGAAATAGTCAAGTCAAAACCCAGGTAAAATCAAATACTTTGTGGATGGTAGGATGTAAGTTGAGGCTTGCCTGAAGAAGCTGCAATTTTTCTTCTGTATCTGCATCGCATTCGTCACGCTTTGCGTAGTAGTCCTGCTGTATGGATCTGAGCAGACGCTCTTTCCGGGTACGTTCCAATGTCAGTGCGAGTCTTTCCTTGGATGATTCAAGATGACGTAGCCTCCGTTTTATCATAGCAACTTCACTACGCAATTTCATGAGTTCATCTTCCATCGGTGCGAGGACATCAGCCGCATAAGCTTTTATTCTGTCAATTTGCATATTTATCACCGATTCATATCCATTATTGAGGGACTCGTGCTGAATCCGCAGTGCTACCCTGACCGACTCATCCATTACGCTTTCATCTACTTCCACAGGTGAAACGGCAGCTTCATATGCCGGGATATCCATCATACTTTCTGCCACTTCCGCAGGCAGCGGGGTTCCGTCTACGTCAAAGCAACAGAATATGAACGATTCAAACGCCTCCACTTCTGAAACATAACATACGCGATAGCCAAGCGTACGTCCACGCGTAAGATTACGCGACGATATAGCCGCCTTATTACGGGTATATTCCGACAGCCTGAATTCCACACCTTTTTCAAATTCATCAATCATAAGGGCTGCCTTAATGGCGCCACGACCGATACCGTCAAACCACCGTATCGGGAATGCATCTTCCGCATTGAAACCATACCACCCCGGAGCCACAGTTGTGTCAGTTGTAGTCTTAGTCAGGATGCGGCACCTGTCATAATCCACACATTCCGCATCGTCTGCATAACTATGAACGACCAACTGCCAAAGCGCGGTATTCCTGCGCGACCTTGCGCAATGCAACCCCTCGGCCATACCATTGAAACGACTGATTATATTCTCATCAAACCTCTCAATGAGATGTTTTCTGGAATCCTCCACACGCTGACGTATGATTTCATCAAGTTCGCTCTGCAAGGTATCGAAAGCACCATCAATCTCTTGTAAAGAACGGCAGGAACGGTATATTTCCTCAATCCTTTTTTCGAAATCAATAGTGGATTCCACAGCACCTATTATCTCATCACTTGCACCTAGCACGCCATCAAAAAGGCGGAACTTGTCGTTAAGCAGTTCAAACACTCTGACATCAGCATGATTCGAGCGATTGACAAAATTTATCACCACTACATCATGCCTTTGTCCGTAACGGTGACATCGACCGATACGCTGTTCTATGCGCTGCGGATTCCAGGGAAGGTCATAATTGATTACAAGCGAGCAGAACTGCAGGTTGATACCCTCAGCTCCGGCTTCGGTGGCAATCAGAATTTCGGCTTGCTGCATAAAGTAATCCACAATAGCTTTACGCTTATCAACGGCAGCCACTCCAAACTGTGCGGCAGTCGGTACGGATGATTTCCATCGGCTGTAGATTTCATTGGCTATCTGGGTGTTATTGGTACCGTTGAATACCGCCACCCTGTATCCTGCATTTTTCAGAAGCTCCTGCAGATAATACTGTGTACGAGTGCTTTCGGTAAATATCAGAGCTTTCCGCAAAGCTCCGTTCTCATTCATTCTGCCGAATCCAATCTCTAAAGCCTTCAGGAGAGACTCTGCCTTAGTGTCTGTCGGTAATGTATCGATAAGTTCTACCAGTTGAGTAAGCCGCGATATTTCATCATGTGCCAGCGATACTATGACGTCATCATACTCAGCCGATGCAAGAAACTGTTGCTCAGACTCATGCATCTCATCGTAATCATCATTATCCATAGTCATTGTAGCTTCTGATTCCAGTCTGCCTATAATCTTCTTCAGCGTGCAGGAAAGCGCATAGGGGGAAGAGGATAGAATCTTACGTGTGAGCAAAGCCAACAAATGACGCGCATCACCCGATATGCCCGCAGAGAACGGACTGTCGACATAATCCGATAATCTCCTGTAAATATCATTCTCCTCCTCAGACAACTCATACTCTACCGTAATGGGAACGCGGTGTGTATATTTCACATACTCTGCCACCTGTCGACGCAAAGTGCGGTGTATCACCGATTGCAGACGATATTTCAGATTGCCATAAGTGGAATTGTCACGTATGGAAAATGGATTATACCGGGCCGAGAATCCTGAGAGATCGGAGAAAAGACAATCATCCACAATACTGACCAATCCATACAGTTCCTTGAGATTGTTTTGCAGCGGAGTGGCTGTAAGCAGGATTTTTCTGAAGGGTGCAAGAGTCTGTTTAAGCAGACGGCCAGTGACATTGCCACGCTTATATACATTGCGCAGTTTATGCGCCTCATCAAGCACCACGAGATCCCATGGCACTCCGGCCATCTGTGCGGCATGTCTACGTGCAAAATCATAGGATACGATCACGATTGACTTTGAATCCAACGGATTTACGCATCCCTTCGACACACGGGTTTCGTACAGACCGCTTTCAAGCACTTCGGCCGGAATCCGGAATTTGTCCCACAACTCATCACGCCACTGCGTACGCAGTGAAGCCGGAGCTATAACAAGGAGATGGCGCCGTGATTCTGCCCACTTCTGACAAAGCAGGATACCGGCTTCGATTGTCTTTCCTAACCCTACCTCATCCGCCAGAATAGCCCCTTTGCTCAATGGCGAATCGAATGCGAATAGAGCCGCGTCAATCTGATGGGGATTAAGGTCGATTTTAGTATTGCTGACTGCACCTTCAAGGCGAGAAGCATCTATGGCTGAACGCGTGTGCGACAGCATCCAGGCGTAATAGTAGGCCTGTATACGTGTAATGCTCATTTCACCTGTGTTATGGAGAGTTTATACTGTGGCGACGCCTCCAGGAATGACTCGATGCGTGCCCCCTTCCAATAGTTACGGGCAATCCTCTCACAATCGCTGCGTAAGTGGTCATTCTTTCTCGGATCCATATCCTTGCCATGGATCTTGACCAGGCGCTCATATTCCTTTCTGACATTAAGGTCGGTAAGGGAAATCCTTACGATTCTGAACTGCGCTTCTGGATGCTCATGAATGAATTTATTCTGCGAACGATGCAAGTGGAACGGATAATTACCATCCTCAAACGAGTACAGATTAGTCTTCACATCCACATAAAGGCGCTCAGATTCATCCTTATCGGAATGCATCACGAAATCGTAACGACCCTCCCCACGGTCAGCCGAAAACTCATAGGATACATCCAGATGCTTCTCAAGATACTCCTTGAAAATCAATTCACCTATATAACCGATAATCCGGCGCACTTTTGACTCCGGTTCCTCTGGATTTATGAGGGCATCGCTTACAAGTTCGGGATTTTGCGACATTTGAAGCAATTCATCGGGTGTAAAGATTGTGAGTATATTGAGCATGACACCAGCTGTCTGATCATCAGCTACGGAATCGAGCAGCTGCTGAGCAAACTGCTCCGACATTGACTCCGGTAGACATAGAGAGTAAGCGCCACCGGGAGTCTGATCCATGGCAGAGGATCCTTGTACTGCGCTACCCACTCCGGCAGCGGCAACGAGGGCCTCAAGACTCGTTCCCTTCGCTTCGGCTTCCCTTCTTAAGGTTTCGAAGGTATCGATACGCATGGCCTGAAGTTCGATAAAATCAGAGCGGAACCAATGCATATTATTAGCCACCTTCTTCAATATGTTCAGAATTACGTCTACGGAATGAGTCTTACTGCAGACTACCACGTACTTCTTCCACTCATTCCCACCAAAGTCGACTCCCGCCTCCTGGGTATCGGAAAAAATCACACGCTCACCGCACGTCACAGTCAGCGATGTGGGGACAGGGTGCCCGGAAATATATACAGAGGTGCCGCATTTATCCTTCCACTTCCTGTAAATAGGTTCATTCCACACCACCTCATCTCCTTTAAGCTCCATCTGACGGCTTACCGACCATACCGGAAGTTCCAGAGAATCGAAATATACCGGATACAGCAACCTATTGGATGCCACACAATCGGCCAGCCTTTGACATCCATTCAGCAGACTGGCAAACCCTTCGACATTATCAGCATTAAGCAAAGCACACTCTAAATCGATTTCAATTACCTCAAACAATGCTCTATGGCTATTGATTTCATCAGGATTTGAAGTGCGCTCTGCACTGTTGACGCACTTCCCGGTGTATCGCATTCCGATTACGGTAGACACATCTTGGGGCAGACGGTTGATAAAGTCTTTGAGTAGCCTAAAGCGGTCACTTTCTTCCACTACTTCGCCTGTCTCAGAGAGAATCCACGATATGGTAGGGAGCAGCAACGTATCCGCATTGGCAATTGTTAATCCGGAGACGTATGCTCCTCCATGTTTCAAAGCCTTACGCAAACGGATGTATGGATTACTACCATCCATCAACCCGTCAATAAATCCGCATCTTCCTGCATCTGCCTTCAGCCAGTCATATAACGCTTCCGGTAACTTCTCCTCCGGCAGCAACAGCGAGTCATCAGCCATCACCTGACTGGACTTATCGAACCCGGATATTACCCAGAATCTGTCGAAATCCTTAAAGGCACGGACAGACACCATATCCAGAGCTTCCTGCAGGGCTGCACTCTGAGCCAGACGCAACGCGTGCTCCTGGAAAGCACGTTGCTCATTGATATTAAGAGAACAGTCAAGACAGAATTCCAATTGATAAACCGAAAGCTGATCTTTATTTACCTTAGCATATACATCGGCTGCAGACGGAGACTCCTCCGTAGCAAAGAATTTCGCACGGAAAGCATCCGCATTCGGGAGGTATTCCTCCAGAGACTTTACGATACTGTTGCACTCCTTTACTCCGGGAAGAAGCCGATAAAGGTCGTACAGCCGGTCACCAACTTTTACAACCGATGCCTGCAGCGATTCGGGCATAGGCTTCCCCTTGATATATATTTTCTGACGCAGAAATGCACCGTACTCTTCATAATTCTTAATTACGTATGTAATCACGGCCCATAAAAGCGAATCCTCTTCAATTTTGGAATCAATATTCTGTATCGGCAATTTATCGAAGTACATCTGCTTCACCTTATCATTCTGAGTCCTGACAATAGGGAACAGAGAAGTCACATCGGCACACTGACCAAGGGCTTCCTCAATGTTGGTTGCTATGTCATAGGCGGAGGCATTCTTCATTAACGTCTGCACCTGCTGCGGTATCTCATGATAGCCGGCTTCAGCAAGAGTGGTGCGTATTTCTGTCAGAAATCCATACGAAGCACTGATTATGAAATTATATCGAGCCCTGGCGTTCCCGGATTTGTGGAACTTATATGCGTCTTCACACTGTTCAATCCAGAAGCGGTTTAACAAGTCCGGACTTGAATTAAGGAATGCCCGGACCTGACGGATGCTGTAGGTGGCCGTAGACTCAATCAAATCTTCCACGCCGATGGTGCGTCTGCTGTAGTCGAAAGCAGGATTGCTCATCATATCGGCATACTTGTAAGGAATAATCCTGCAACTCTTAGCAAATGTCTCACGTATAATCTCATAATCCTCTTCCAGATGCTTCCCTTTAAGGAATTGGGAGGATTCGTGCACCGGGCATCCGTCATCACCGATCGAGAGAGGGATTCCCTCAGGTCTTGTTGCCGTCAGAGAATCCGAAGCACCTTTATACAATGTCTTAAGGTCAGCAAGATAACGAGGTGTCAGCTCTCCCCAATCACCGAGTGCCTGTATACTGCTAAGATTTTCCACAATCCATTTCCACCTCTCAACAGGCGTATTTACAAACCAGTTATCTGGTATCTCTTCCGGCACCGCACCATTTACCCTAAAGGAATCAAGAATTATGACATCCCCAGGTCTTTTCCTGAAAAGACTCTTAAAAGCACAATACGCTCCTTTCTCATTAGCAAGTAACTGTATGTCATGCACCTCTGAGAGACTGACACTTTTGTTCCTGTTAAGATTCACCAGTATTGCAGCTGCACACTGTGTGAATGCGTTAGAGCTTCTGAACATTTCAATATGGACCTGCACCTTCTTATACAGCGACTTCCAGAGCGCATCAGACACGGAAGGAAGCGGACCAGCCACATACTCCAGCCCCTCTACCGAAGTATAGACCGGACTTTCATTGATCACGGTGTTATCGAAGAACAACACCTTGCTTTGCACAAGAGCCACCTCATTGTACGACACGACATTACCCATGTTAGTACGCAGTAAGGGAAGTGCTTTCAGAGATACCGAACCCTCCATGCTTTCAGCAAAATACTTATGCCATTCCGCATATTGAGTCATTGACAGACCTTTGACAAACTCCTTAAGCTTATCAAGCATGGCACTCTCCACAATTTCTTGCGGATTTGGAGCATAGACCTTAATACCAAGACGCTTATAGTCCTCCTCAAGCAATGGGTCAATCCAATAGCGTGAGTTAATGCCAAGCGAATGGAGGTCGATGAAATTCATCTTTATATTCTTTCGGGAGTAAATCTGAGCTACAGGATGCCAAGAGCCATCTACAGCGAGCACATTATCGCGAAGGAATGGGATAAACACCTCGCCAAAGGGTTCGCGCACGAACTTATATTCCTCAGCTTCTGGTATATCCGAAGCGGCTACGGCATTGTATATCGCTGTAAATTTCTCAACATCAGTCTCTTTTAACGTAGTGACTTCTTCCATCACTTTCCTATAGGCAGCCAGCAACTGCACCGATACCTTGGCGGGGTCGGTAATACGCTGTCGGCTGTCATCTATGTCAAACTGACGGCTGTCGGTAAGGAATCCCAGACCGTAGCGCGCCATCGTAATTGGCAACCATTTATAGAGCGATACATAACGCTCTTTGGCAAACTTAGGACTGAATACAAAGGAATAGCGCTGCTTCGTATTGCTGTCTACATCCACGTCAAGAGTCATTGAAGGAGCCTTGACAGGGGTGATATTACGTCCGAACATCTCAATACACCGGGTGACGGCTCCTGCATAAGTATCCGAACTTGAAATAAGCGATGTGAAACCCTTCAGTCCAAGTTCTACCTTATTCAGATTATCGCTATCAGTGATACGCTGCAGCTGACCGCGGCCAAGTGGCACTATAAGTGCAGTGCCCTGACGCAGCCGGTTGATTGAACGCTTAGGATCCACGAGCCGTTCGAATCCGCAGATTGCAGCTTCCATTTCCGCATCAGGGAGCAAGGACTGATCACGTCCCGGCATCACCGGATAATATCCCATCACTATCTTGCATATCAGCGGAGCGGCATCCACATCATTGGGGTCAGAGTACTCCCATGAGCGGCGTCCTGACAGAATATTGTCAAGCTGATTGCGGGTGGCCCAGCTCAACATGTAAGGACCCTTCTTCTCAATCTTGATTTTCTGCGTAAGCTGCTGCTCATTGGTACGCATGTCTCCCACATCACAAAGCAATGTGTATAGCAGTTTCGAACCTTGTCCGTAATTTCCCATCTTCGAATCATCGCCATGCTTCTGGGATTTTCCTTTAGCAAGGAAATTATAAAGCTGTCCCTCTTTATACTTGCCTGACTGCATGGTCAGCGTATCCGTATAGAAAGGCTTTCCGTTGTTGAGAATCACGAGGTAATCCTCATCAGCAAAGAAGAAAAGATCTTCAGCATGCGCATCATATGCATTTTGCACAAACTCATAGAAGAGCTGTTCCTGAGCATTTTGAGCGAAACTGGCATTACCTTCAATTATGGTGTTGACGTTGGGCTCATCGCCTTGTAGACGAACAAGGAATGGCTCATCGTTGGTGCCAAGCAGCGATAGGTCTTCTTTAAAATTACGGTTCTGGAGATATTCTGTTATATTACGGATTTTCATATCTGTTCAGTAAAATTGATGTAAGGGATTATCTGGATTACGAAGCGCTTGTTGAGAGCTTCATAATCACCTTTATCGGTTGCACGTGAATGCCGGCCATGTCCCTGATATCCGGATCCGGATACATAGACCTCTGCATTATGCGATTCGATGGCGGAAATGATACTGTTCTGCTTCCAGAGATTATACAGATTACGGGCTCTCTGATAACTGAGGGTATCCGCATAATGATGGTCTCTTGGAGAGGGATTCTTAAGGTCATATGGTTTAGCGGCACGCCCGTCGATAATCACCTTGAAATTCACATTCTTGTCGGTTTCGAACTTGGTAAGGATTTCCATCAGTTCATGTCCTGCCATTATCAATGGAGCCTTCTTATCTGCCGGTATTTCTGACCTTTCAGGTGGGAACTGCACATCGACAGTCACCTCAATCCGGCGGAAAAGCGAATCATACCGGATGTAGCGACCATTCAAACTTGCCTTGGCCTCATCAAAAGACCTGACACGCTCATACAGCTCATGATTGGCAACGAGTCGTTCAAGCTTATGCTGCTGGTCGCCGGTCAGATCTCCGGTATGGTTGCCTCCCACGACATTTGCGATATATTCGAGATCTTTTGACTTATCATTATAGCCCTTATAAGCGATAAGACTGGCTACGATAAACACAATCAGGAACCCGGCAAACAGGTCGGTATAGTTTTGCCAGAAATTATGTTCCTCATTGTCGCCCTTAAAATTCAATCTGCTCATTTTGCGGTTACACGTTGAAGTACTGATTCAAGTTGCTGCATAGATACTATGGCCGCACTCACATCACTTATACGCTGGATAAGGTGGTCGGTCTTCTCCTGACGGTTTTCGATTACGGAAAGCATCTTTTCGATGTTACCATTTGTAGAGGTAAGATTGGCTACTCCACTGTTGACCTGCTGCAGCAACGATTCCTGTGCCCTGTTAGTATCATGTGCATTCTCCACTGCATCCGCAAACGAAAGCACAGACTGCTCATAATTTGACTTGATTGAAGCAAGTTGGTCAGAGATGAAGCTGTAGTTTTCGCGAAGCGTATTGAGATAGGTAACAATATTATCAGCCATTGACTGACATGCTGCCTGCACATGAGATTCCATCTTTTCCACCATCGACTTCATGCCGGAATTGACAGAATCAGCCAGTTTGGCTTGCTGAGCCTGAGAGCGTTTCATAAAGTCATCAGAGATTTCAGCGTAGGCATCTCTGAGTGCCACCATCTGTGTTAGAGAATCAGCGTTATGCTGCGATATGGAATCATAAGATTCCTGCAGTTTCTGTTCGAATGCTCGGGTTCTGGTATCAGCAGCTTCCTGCAACTGTCGTGACTGAGCTGCAGTGAGATCGAGGAGCGACTGGAGCTTTTCGTTCTGAGCTGCGATGATTGACTCCATCTGCAATCTGCTGGCCTCACTCAATCGATTCATCCCCTCGCTGATATTTGATGAGATTTCGGAGAGCGCGGCATTGGTCTGATGCATGGAGTGGGTTGCTGCATCTGCCTGAGCCTCAAGCATAGAGCCAGCATACTGTGAGAGTCTACTCATTATGGATTCCAGAATCTGTCGGCTTTCAGAAAATTGCTTTTCACCATAATTATTCATCTGCTGGCTTATGGACTCCTTCATATTGCTAAAGATTTCATCCATACGCTCTACGAAATCATTGACAAATTTCTCCAATATTACCGACTGCTCGCTGATAGTAGTGGTGAGTCGCTGATTGAGTTCACGGCTTACCTTCTCCTGATTGGAGAACGAATTGATCAAAATCTGCTGTTTTCCCGAGATTACATCGGTCTGCTGTTTCTGTTGCTTCATCATTGTATCTAGTGAATCGGCAATCTGACTGACAGTCGAGAATTTATGGCAGAGCTCCTTAACTCCTTCGGCAATTCGGTAGAGGTTTTCTTCCGGATCTCTATGGGTACTGGCTGACCGGGCATCCTGTTTGGCGAACTGGATTTTATTAATAATGGTGGCTAAAATTGCAAGAATAATTCCTGCAATTGAGGTAGTGAAAGCGGGTATAAGCTTGTCGATAATTTGAGTAAGCTCAAAATTTTGGCTATCTATATTCCATAGCGAATAGCATATAGAGAAAAATGTGCCCAGAATTCCGATTGATGTACATATTCCAGGAGCTGCCTTAAGCAACTCGCGCGAACCATCTTCGTTGAATTTTTTATATGCTATATAATAGCCAATAGTGCAAATCACAAATACGACCGCCACCCAAATCCAGGCTGAGGCATGAGATGGCTGAGAGTAAGGCGACTGTGCAAATGCCGAATTAGCGATGAGGAGTGAGGTCAGGAAAGTCAGTTTTCGCATGTTGTTTAGTCAGTATATTTTTGATAATGTGAAATCCCTTAGCTGAAGTATGGGTGCCTGGCTTCGCGAGGCCCTCCCTTCGCTGACGCTCGGGCGCTGGACTACGAGGCCCGCTTCGCGATGGTATGGATTTGATGAAGCGCGGGGG
>CAMWRH010000076.1 GCA_947176605.1 uncultured Porphyromonadaceae bacterium | reverse complement strand
GGGTGGTGGGCTCAGGCCGGCTGTATGGCGGGGGCATGACAGCCGGCCTGAGGCCTGTGGATGAAAAGGTTATTTCTTGGGGCTTACGAGGAAGTGGTCGCCGGTCTCCTTGACGATGCGTTCGTAGTAGGCCTTGTCGTAGCCGGGGAACTCGGGATAGAGGGGGAGCCCGTACTCATTGCGGGGGAATTGGCCGTTATCGTCGAGTTTCTTCATGTTGCCGTCCATGAAGCGCACGAGCAGGAACTGGGCGAGGTCGCGGTAACTGTCGGTAGCCTTCTTTGCGATGGCGGCGCCTTCGGCGTTGACCTGTGCCGTGAGTTCAGCCATGTTGCCGGCCTCGGCCAGAGCCTTCAGTTCGGCCTCGCGGGCGGGGCGGGAAGCGATGAAATCGTTTTCCAGCGCCGACTGCACCTTGCGGATGTCGGGGATCATCAGGTCATAGCGGGCGTAAGCCTGATTGGCCACCCAGTTGTTCATCCAGAAATTGGAGTTCATGTCGAAGGTATTGATATCGCCATGCTGCAGCTCTGCGGGCACTTCCGTCATGGAGCAGTAGAAGGGCATGTAGACGGTGGTGTTGGTATCATCAGTGCCAAACCACAGCACGCCACCTACAGGGTCGGGCAACCAGTCGCGGCTCTGGCTTACGAAGCTCCATCCGGTCTGCTGAGTGGCGATGGCCCGTTCGTTGGTGTATTCCTTGCCGTCGACTTCAAAAGTCATCGGGCGCCAGCGGTAGGGTACATGATTGGGTCCGGCGCCTACGTCCTGCGTCATGTCATAGGGAGTGCCCTGGAAGAGGTCGCGCATCGCGTCCTGCATTCCGGCGAGGTCTACCTTCTTCTCAGGAATGATATAGAGGGGCATCGGCTCATCGGAGTCGGCGTTGATCCATGCGAAATACTGTTCGGCTTCCGGGTTGTACCGGCGGAAATACGTCCACACGCGGCCATCGCATCCACGGCGCACATCCGGGGTATGGTGCTCGAAAGCGTCGGCAAAAGAGAAATCCTCATCCTTGCCCGAGAAATAACCGCGCTTGCGTGCGAAAGGGATAAGGTCTTTGGCGTAGCGCACATTCTCCTTATCCTTCAGGTCGACCTTACGGATGCGGGGCTCGTTGGCGTGTCCCGAGATGGCATCATCGGGGATTCTCACGGCAATCCATACGGCACCTTTTTCGGCACCCTTGCCGATCATCTCCAGCACCCACACCTCATTCTTGTCGGCAATCGAGAACGACTCGCCGCTCGAGGCGTAACCGTACTTATCCACAAGATCAGTCATCACATCGATGGCCTCTCGCGCGGTTTTGGCGCGTTCGAGGGCGATCTGTATCAGCGAACCGTAGTCGATGATTGAATTTCCCGTGGTATCGGTAAGTTCCTCATGACCGCCCCAGGTGGATTCTCCGATGCAGAGCTGATGCTCGTTCATGTTGCCCACCACACTGTAGGTATGGGGCACCTGCGGGATTTCCCCCATCGGCTTATTGGTATCCCACTCCACCACCTTACGCATGGCCCCTTTGGGGTGGTCGGCGGCGGGGGTATGAGTAAGCATACCGTAAAGGTTATGTGAGTCTGCAGCATAGGTCACCATGACCGAACCGTCGGCAGAGGCTTTTTTACCGGCAATAAGGTTGGTGCATGCCTCGGCCTGCAGCGGAATCAGGGTGGCTGCGGCCAGCGTCAGGGCTGACAGTGCGTAAGAAAGGTTCATGAGTCAATAAGATGAGGTTAGGTAAGCCGTGGCATGATGCCGACGGCGCAATCATACCGAGGCGGGTATGATTGCGCCGTAAAGTTACATAAAAAATAGTGAACTGGCAAACAAAAAGAGTCAGTTGGAGTATAGGAAACGCTTAATCGAGCGCTTCGGGGTTTTCTCGAACTCCGTCGGCATCAGGATTATGCGGGTCACGCGCTCGTAGGGAGCCACGAGCTTGTTGAGTTCGGCGCATGCCTTATCCATTTCCGCCGGAAGATCGTCGGCGTTCAGGCCGAGACGGTCGGCCTGTTCGAAATCGGGGTATACGAGAGCCACCAGTTTGCCGTCGCGCATCACCACGAGCGATTCGGCCACGAAAGGCATATTGTTGAGTTTCGCCTCAATCTCTTCGGGATAGATGTTCTGTCCCGAAGAAGAGAGTAGCATTGTCTTCGAGCGGCCGCGTATATATAGCGTGCCGTCGGCCGAACGGGTACCCACATCACCGGTCTTAAGCCATCCGTTGTCGCTGAGCACGAGCTCCGTTGCTTCCGGATTGCGGTAATAGCCACGCATCACGTTGGTGCCGCGCACGCAGATTTCCCCGGGGATATTCTCCGGGTCCTCGCTCATCACCATGCTCTCCATCGTGGGGAGGGTGCGTCCCGACGAACCCGGGCGGAATTCCCTCCACGGCGTGTATGAAATCAGCGGTCCGCACTCCGTCATACCGTAGCCCACCGTAAACGGGAACTTGATCTTATGCAGAAACTCCTCCACCTCATGGTTAAGCGGAGCGCCACCCACGATGACCTCCTCAAACTCCCCGCCGAAAGCATCGATCAGACGCTTGCGGATCTTGGAATATACCAGCGAATCGAGCAGCGGCACGGCGAGAGTCCAGCGCATGGCACCTTTCGATATCATCGGGAGAATCTGGTTCTTATAGATTTTTTCAAGAATAAGCGGCACGCATATCACCAGATTCGGGCGCACCTCAGCCAGAGCCTTCAGCAGCACTCTGGGCGACGGAATCTTGCCGAGCAGCGTGATATGGCTTCCTACGGCCAGCGGGGTGAGCATATCGAAAGCGCATCCGTAGGCATGGGCCAGCGGCAGGAAGGCCAGAGCGCGGGAGGAGCGGAAATGCAACTGGCTGTTCATCCCGAAGCATACGTTGCCGGCCAGGTTTTCCCCCGTAAGCATCACCCCTTTGGAGAATCCTGTGGTGCCGGAGGTATAATTGATTTCCGCCAGGGCGGAGTTGGGGATCTCGGGATACCGTATGTCGTGGGAAGTATACCCTTCCGGATAGCGGCGGCGGAACCGTCGCTTCAGCAGACGCAGATGGCGCGAGATACCGTCGCCGCGTTCCATCAGCAGGGTAGGGGTGTCGATGGCGAATACGCCCTCCACCTTAAGCAGCTGTTCGGGCTGCATATGCTCCCACACCTGCGGACTGACAAACATCAGCCTTGCGCCGCAATGATTTACGATATGGCTCACATCCACCGGATTAAAGTCGGAAAGGATCGGTACAATCACGGCGCCATAGGTGACGGTGGCCATATATATCTTTACCCATTCCACCGAGTCGCGGCCGCAAAGGGCCACCTTGTCGCCGGGCTTGAGTCCGATGCTTTCGAAAAAGAGGTGTATGAGGGCTATTTTTCCGGCCAGCTGACCGTAGGTCATGGTGCGTTGGCCGGAGTAGTCGGTCAGTGCGGGGAGATCCCAGTTTTCGATAAAACTGCGTTCGTAGATCTTTATGAAGTTGAGTATGGGATATGTGTCAGTCATAATATTATTCGGTGGTTGAGAAGGGGCGGCATGAGGGTGGCGGAGTGCCGCGCGTGTTGCGGATTGAATCCGGACCGGCGGGGGGAGGGCCGCCGGTCCGGATGATTCATTCATCGTGTCAGAGAGCCATGCGGTAGATTTCGCGGCAGTCGTCCATCGACAGGGGCACGTAATTACCGAGCGTCTTACCCATATTGCGCTCAAGCGATTTTACCATAGCCTCAATGTCGGGTTCCTGTCCGATAAGCTCCCGCAGCGAAGTGGTCAGCCCCAGATCATGATAGAAATCCTCAAGTCGGGAGATACCTTCGGCTATAATCTCATCAGTGTCGTGTCCGGAGGGATCCACCGACATGACATTGATGGCAAACTTCCAGAGCTTGTCGGGGTTATGCCGGGCACAGAATTTCATCCATGCCGGCACGATTACGGCCAGTCCGGCACCATGAGCCACATCATAGAGCGCCGACACCTCATGCTCGAGACGGTGTGACGACCAGTCTTCAACCTTACCTACGCCGCACAGACCGTTGTGGGCCAGCATACCTCCCCACATCACCTCGGCGCGGGCCTCGTAATTGTCGGGCTGGAAGTGCAGTGTGGTGGCCTGGTCCATTATGTCGCGCATGATGGCTTCGGAATACCCGTCGACCAGTTCGGTACCTGCCGTATTCGAGAAATACCTCTCGTAGATATGGCAGAGCATGTCGACGATGCCGTAGGCCGTCTGTTCGGCGGGCAGGGTCATGGTCAGCTCCGGGTTCATCACTGCGAATTTCGGGCGGAGCAGCATGGGGTATCTTACGGAAATCTTCTGGAGGGTCTTTTCGTTGGTGATCACCGAGTTGCCGCTACCCTCGCTGCCTGCGGCGGGTATAGTGAGCACCACCCCTACCGGCATAGCCTCCTTCGGCGAGGCCTCACCGTTATAGAACTTCCAGAAATCCGTATCCGTGGGCACACCGAGGGCTATGGCCTTTGCGGTATCGATGACCGAACCACCCCCTACGGCCAGGAGGAAATCCACCTTTTCGGCGCGTGCCGTATCAATCCCCTCATACACCTTGGAGGCTACCGGATTCGGGCGCACCCCGGTGAAATCCACATATTCCACCCCTGCATCCTGCAGCGACTTGCGGATACGCGGGAGCAGGCCGGAGCGTTCGGCAGAGCCTCCTCCGCTTACAATCATGACCTTACGGGCACCGAAGCGTGCTGTAAGCTCGCCGGTGCGCGATTCGGTGCCGCGTCCGAACACGAATTCGGTCGGCGACCAGAAAGTGAAGTTTTCCATGCAGTTGACTATAAAAATTAAGGCCGGCCGGAGGAACCCCTCCGGCCGGAATGGAATTACTCAAGAGTATAACAAGCGCCGGGGCTTACTTGTTGATGGTGTCGATGGCGCGTCGCAGGCGGGCGATTACCTCCTGGCGGGGCATAAGTTCGGTGATGTCAAACATATGCGGGCCACGGCATGCACCCACCACGGCCAGACGGAAAGCATTCATCACATTGCCCAAGTGATACCCCTTTGAGGCGATCCAGTCGAGCACGATTTTCTCGGCATTGGCCGAAGTCATGTCGTCGATACCTTCGAGCACCGTGATAAGCTCCTCCATGATGGCGGGCATCTCCTCGCTCCAGCGTTTCTTCACATCCTTTGCGGCATACTCTTCCGGAGCGCGGAAGAAGAAATCGGCCTGGTCCCAGAGTTCGGGAATCAGGTTGGCGCGGCTCTTGACCATACCCAAGGCGCGGGCCACGTATTCGTCGGAATACCCCGAGATCCCCTTCTGCTCCAGTACGGGGCGGAAGAGGCGGGCCAGTTCGGTGTCGGGAGTGCGGAGCATATACTCATGGTTGAACCACATCCCCTTCTTATAGTCGAACTTGGCTCCGGCCTTCGAGCAATGTTCGAAAGAGAACTTCTCGATAAGCTGGGGCATATCCATCAGTTCGGTGTCGTCGCCGGGATTCCATCCGAGCAGGGCGAGGAAATTGACCACGGCCTCGGGCAGATACCCCTGTTCGCGGTATCCCGAAGATACGGCGCCTGAAGCGGGGTCGTGCCATTCGAGGGGGAACACGGGGAATCCGAGCTTGTCGCCGTCGCGCTTCGAGAGCTTGCCGTTGCCTACGGGTTTGAGCAGCAGCGGCAGGTGTACGAACTCGGGCATTGTATCCTCCCATCCTAACGCGCGGTAGAGGAGCACATGCAGCGGAGCCGACGGGAGCCATTCCTCGCCGCGGATCACGTGGGTCACCTCCATCAGATGGTCGTCGACGATATTTGCCAGATGGTAGGTGGGGAGGTCGTCGGAGCTTTTGTAGAGCACCTTGTCATCGAGTATGTTGGAGTTGACGGTCACTTCGCCGCGTATGCGGTCGTTGACGGTGACGGGCTGATCGGGCTCGATCTTGAAGCGCACCACATACTGGTTGCCCTCCTCGATGAGGCGCTGTGCCTCCTCCTTGCCCAGAGTCAGCTCATTGCGCATGGAGCCGCGTGTAGAGGCGTCATACTGGAAATTGGGGTGCTCCGCGCGTGCGGCCTCAAGCTCCTCGGGGGTATCGAAGGCAATGTAAGCCTTGCCGTCGGCCAGCAGCTGATCCACATACTTGCGGTAGATGTCGCGGCGCTCGCTCTGACGGTAGGGTCCGTGGTCGCCTCCGGCACCCACACCCTCGTCGATTTCGATTCCGAGCCAGCGGAGCGACTCTACGATATAATCCTCAGCGCCGGGCACGAAGCGGCGGCTGTCGGTGTCTTCGATACGCAGGAGCATTTCGCCGCCGTGATGGCGGGCGAAGAGATAGTTGAAGAGAGCCGTGCGCACGCCTCCGATATGGAGGGGGCCGGTGGGAGATGGCGCGAAACGCACGCGCACTTTACGGTTATCGCTCATATATGTATATATGGTTATGATATCATGATGTTGTCGGATTTATGTGCGGGAGAGAGAGGCGGGGGGATGATACCGGCGCAGAGGCTTACTGCAGGAGCCGGTATCGCTTTCCGTCCCAGTCCCATAGGAGTTCCTTGCGCAGATAGGGCTTTACCTTCTCGGCCTCCTCTACGGTGAGGCGGTTGGCCGAAGTCAGGGTGCCGGTAATCCGTCCTGACTCCGGATTGACGGTATACTTTATTGTGGCAAAAGGCATTATCTCCTCTATATCACGCAGCGAGAGGGGTGCATCCTTGGGGATGTCATAAAGGTCCTTTGGGTCGGGGAGACGCAGGAACTTCGAGGTCGGCAGAGGCTTCATGTCATTGTCGAAGAAGCTCACGGTGCTGTCGGCAGTGCCGTCGCCGTCATCGATGGTATAAATGGCCATAACGACAGGCAGGGATGAACCCTTCCGGCCGAGCAGTCGGATCTGTAGCGAACTTACATCCGAGAGATGCACCTGGATGTAATCGGGCGTAAGGCGCTCGATCCAGGAAAGCCCCATATAGATGTTGGCTTTCTTGTAGACACTGTCGCGCAGCTGCATGTAGTCGAGCATATCCTGACGCATTGAGCGGGTGAGCAGGTCGATATCCTGCTGCGGCATTTCAAGAAAAGCCTTGGCAGCCGTGATTGTATCGGCGGCTACGGCAGTCTTTGCCCCCTCGGCTTCCGACAGGAAAGAGAGAGCCAGACAGCATATGGCCAAAGCCGTGGCGCGCAGAGAGCGTGCGTGTCGGCGTGATATTTCAGAGAGGTGGCGTATCATATTGCAAAATTACAAAAATCTCCCCAATAAAAGCAATTACCGGGAAGATTCGTTGATGAGAGGGTATGTTAATGTGCTTATTTCTTCTTGTGGCGGTTGATGAAGAGGTCGTAGTTGCCGTTGTATTCCGGTCGCTTGGCCTTAGTGGCCTTAGCGGCCTTGTCGCCTCTTGGAGCCTTCCCCTTGGAGGCACCCTTGCGCCCATCCCCTTTTGCGGCGGCATTCTTTGCGGCCTTGCGGCTCTGCTTGTCGCGGCGGTTGCGTGCTTCGAGCTTGTAATCGCGGTCGGTTGCTATTTCGGCGCGGAGGCGCTGACCGAAGAAATCAGTGTTCTTCAACCCTTCGAGAATGCGGTGGGCATCATCCTTCCGCACATCAAAGAGGGTGTAGTCAGGGAGCAGGTCGATTCGTCCGATTTCAGGTTTGGGGCCGTTGACCGATTTGTTGACCAGTTCCATAAGATTTCCGGGGAAGAACCCCTGCGACTTACCGATATTGAGCATAAGTCGCTCCATCCCGTCGGGGGCTGTGCGGCGGTCCTTGTCGAGCTTCTCGCCGCGCTGGCGTTTCTCGCCCCGTTCGCGGCGTCCGCTCTTTTCGGCCTCATTGAGGTCGATGTCGGGCATGTTCTGGTAGTATTGCAGCAGGCGGTTGAATTCCAAAGAAAGCGCCCGCTTAAGCAGGTCTTCTTCCGAGAGCCATTCCAGTTTCTTGCGCACACCGGGGAGGTATTTGGCGATTTCGGCTTCATCCACCTCCACGCGCTCCAGCCGGTCGGCCAGATTGTAGAGCTGCTTTTCGATGATATGCTCCGGCGTGGGCACCTTGCGGTACTCGAAATCCTTACCGATGATTTTCTCGATTTCGCGCAGTTTCCCTTTTTCACGCGAGTGGATTATGGCTACGGAGACACCCGTCTTGTTGGCACGTCCCGTACGCCCGGAGCGGTGGGTATACACAGCCACATCATCCGGCAGGCCGTAATTGATTACGTGCGTGAGGTCGTCGACATCGAGTCCGCGTGCAGCCACATCGGTGGCCACGAGGAGCTGGGTGACATGGTCGCGGAATTTCTTCATCGCCAGGTCGCGCTGCTGCTGCGAGAGGTCGCCGTGCAGGCAGTCGGCGTTATATCCGTCGGCAATGAGCTTGTCGGCTATTTCCTGTGTTTCCTTTCGTGTGCGGCAGAAGATTATGCCGTAGATTGCGGGGTTGTTGTCGGCTACACGTTTCAGGGCCAGATACTTGTCGTGGGCCTTGACCATGTAGTAGATATGCTTCACGTTCTTTGAACCTTCATTCTTGTTGCCGGCCACGAATTCCACCGGCTGGTGCATGAAGCGTCGCGAGATATTGGCTATCTCCTTGGGCATAGTAGCCGAGAAGAGCAGCATCTTCCGGTCGTCGGGCACATGGGTGAGGATTTCGGTGATATCGTCGAGGAATCCCATGTTGAGCATTTCATCGGCCTCGTCGAGGATTACGGTGTGCACATTGTCGAGGCGCACCTCGCCGCGCTTGATGAGGTCGATGAGTCGTCCCGGGGTGGCCACGATTACCTGCGCACCCTTGCGGAGGGCACGGATCTGGGATTCGATGCTCGAACCGCCATAGACGGGGAGTATGCGTATTTTATCCTGATATTTCGAGAAATCGGCCAGGTCGCCTGCGATCTGCAGGCAGAGTTCACGCGTGGGGGCTATCACAAGCGCCTGCGTGGTGTCGGAGTCGGGGTTGATGCGCTGCAGCACGGGGAGGCCGAATGCAGCGGTCTTTCCGGTGCCGGTCTGAGCGAGTCCCACCACATCACCGTCTTCATTGAGCAGGTGAGGGATCACCATTTCCTGAATAGGCATGGGGTTTTCGAAACCGAGTTCGGAGATGGCCTTAAGCAGTTCGGGAGCCACCCCGAGGTCGGCGAATGTGATGGGTTCTTTATTTTCGTCCATAGGAAGGGGGTATTACATTAATAATTAAAAATGATGCGGAGTCCAGACGATGGGAGCGCCTGTCGATTCCCGTCAGCGGGGAGCGGTGGTCGGGAGAGGGTTGAGGAGAATGCGTGTGTGTGTGGCGCGCCACAGCGGGGGATACCTTGAATAATAACAAGTATCATGAATCAAAAGATTCCCCCGTGTGCCGATAAATCATCGCTTACCACAATATGTCGCGGGAGCTGCCGGAGCCTGTCGAAAGAGAAAAACGGAATCAGCCGGGCAGGGGCAATCGGTTCGGGAGCCGGAATCAGGCGGGCCATATAGGCCATTAATCCGGTGAGGGCGTGGGGCGAAAAGCGTCGGCGCAGCGCCTCGGCCGATAGGGAATCGTCGCGTTTGGAGAGTCGCTGCCCGGCAGAGTTGCATATCAGCGGGAGATGCGCATATTCCGGAGGGGTCAGACTGAGCTGGCGGAAAAGCCATATCTGCTGGGCGGCAGAGAGAAGGAGGTCGTTGCCGCGCATCACTTCAGTCACACCCATTTCGGCATCGTCGACCACCACAGCCAGCTGATATGCCCACGCGCCGTCGGCACGTTGCAGGATGAAGTCGCCGCATTCGCGTGCGAGATTGAATTGCTGAGGGCCGGCGACAAGGTCGATGTAAGCGATTTCCTCATCGCTCACGATCAGTCGGGTCGAGGGGCGGCGGGGAGGCGCCGACGTGATGTGGCGGCATGTGCCGGGGTAGACGATGCGCCCGTCAGATTGATGCGGAGCCTGGGTGGCCATGATTTCGGCGCGGGTGCAGTAGCAGGGGAACGTCTTGCCGGCGTCAACGAGCCGTTGCAGCGCTTCGGCATATCGGTCGGCACGGCGTGATTGGGAATAGGGGGGATTGGGGCCGATGTCGTCGAGACCTCCCTCGTCCCAGTCGAGACCGAGCCAGTGGAGGTCGTCCTCAATCAGGCGTGCGAACTCCGGGCGAGAGCGCTGGGGGTCAAGATCTTCGATGCGGAGCAGCCATTTTCCTCCGCGGGATCTGACCGAAAGCCATGACATCAGGGCCGTAAAAAGATTGCCGAGGTGCATGCGCCCCGAAGGCGAGGGGGCGAAACGTCCCTTGATGTCGTAATCGTGTTTCATGCTGCAAAGTTAACCAATCGCGCCGACTTATCCAAATGCAAAGAAGAGGCGCATCCCGGAATGCGGGATGCGCCTTCTGAAAAATCTGCCGGCTTGCTCAGAGTAAGCGAAAGCCGTATGTAGGGGGTAAGTGAATGCCCGGATTCTTATTTGAGCACCACTTTCTTGCCGTTGATTACGTACATGCCCTTCTCAAGGCCGCGGAGAGCCTCGACATCGGCATTGTCAAGGATGCGTACGCCGTTGAGGTTGTAGACTGTCACCTTGTTCTCAGCCTTGAAGGTATCCACGATCGAGGAGATGTCGACTACATAGTACATGAATACAGAGCCATCTACCTTATAATCGCCTGCCATGAAGAAGCCTTCGGGGATGATTACGGTGTAAGTGCCTACTTCCTTGATTTCCTTACCTGCAAGCACGAGGTTGACACACCAGGGGTTGAGCACGGGTACTGCGTCTACACCGAAGTTGTCTTCATCCGAAGCGTTGCCGCCGAAGTCGGGATCCTG
>CAMWRH010000075.1 GCA_947176605.1 uncultured Porphyromonadaceae bacterium | reverse complement strand
GCACAGAAGGGGGAGGGGTGTGCCATTTCTTAAAGATTTCTAAATGTTGGGGTTGGGGGAAGGGGAGAGGTTGTGTGGGAATTTGATTTTTTGTAACTTTGGGTGACAATTTTTTCGGGCGCAGATTCCTCTTTTCCATATGCCCTCCGTTTAACCCAAACGGGCTTCGCGCCGCCGTGTCGGCGCTTCGGTCCGTGCAAGGGACGGTCTGACCCCCTCCCGGGTCAGGCACTCCCGGAAAACTAAGACATGAAAACTGTAAAGCTGATTTTCTCTACGCTTCTCATAGGGGCTGTGGCTGTTGTGGCCCAGGCCCAGTCGGTGGCCGGAAAGGCCTCCCATTCCGCGCATAGCGCGGCCCATCAGGAACTTCTGGCCAACGCCAAGTCGCGTATCGACAAAGACGTGATCAACGATATGGTGAAGGAAGTGGTGGCCGCCCGCGAAATCCCGGCCCAGATGCCGTCGCTCTCCGCCGAATCGTCGCGACTCATCGACGACCTCCTGGCCGAAGGGCGCACCCATATCGGCAAGCGCTATGTGCATGGCGCCAAAGGTCCGTCGGCCTTCGACTGCTCCGGATTCACGAGCTACGTCTACCGCCAGTTCGGCTACACACTCTCGCCGAGTTCGCGCGCGCAGTATCTCGAAGGGACACCGGTCGACCGCAAAGACCTCCGCAAAGGCGACCTCGTATTCTTCACATCGCGCAGCAGCGGCAAAAACGTGGGACACGTAGGGATCGTGGTCTCAGCCGACAATGAGACAGGGAAATTCAAATTTATCCACGCCTCCATCCGCGGAGTCAAGATCAGCGACTTCGAAGGGTACTACGTAGGGCGCTACATCGGAGCCAAACGGATAATCAACGACTGACACCCGGAGAACCGGCTGACACCCGGAGAACGGTCTACACCCGGGAACCGACTGACACCCGGAGAACGGTCGACATCCGGGAAACGGTCGATACCCGGATAACCGGCTGACACCGGGCGGAGGAATCCGCCCCGCAGCGACACACTAAGTAAATTCTTTAAACAACTACCATTCCTGCCGGACCGGAGCCGACCGAAGGGTCAGAATCCCCAGACCTGTCGGTACCAGAACAGGCAGACACATCAGAACCGATGAAAAATTCAATCCTACTGGGCGCACTCGCCCTCTCGCTCGGCGTGACGCCGGCCATTGCCAAGGATCGTGTGACCCACAATCCCGACGCCACCAACACCGAAACCATCCTCCATGCATGGAGCTGGAACTTCCCCACCATCGCCGAAAACATGAAGAATATCGCCGATGCAGGGTTTACGATGGTGCAGACATCTCCGGTGCAGAACTGCTACAACCCCGAGGGAAGTTCGAAGAAAATCTTCGACGACAATGTGACCGAGGGTAACTGGTACTACTACTATCAGCCCACCGACTGGAAGATCGGCAACCAGATCGTAGGTTCGCGCGACCAGATGAAGCAGATGATGGACTCTGCCGCCAAGTACAATGTAAAGGTGATAGTCGACGTGCTCCCCAACCATACGGCATTCGATATCGATGCCGTATCGGAGGATTTCTATAAGGCCGTAGGCGGACGCGACAAGATGTTCCATTCGGAGGGTCTCAATCCTGTGCAGGACTACAATGACCGCTACCAGTGCACACTCTGGGGCTCAGGCGCACTTCCCGACGTAAATACCGAGAATCCTGACTTCCAGAAATACTATATGGAGTTTGTCAACGATCTGCTGTCGCTTGGCGTGCGCGGGTTCCGCTATGACACTGCCAAGCACATCGGCGTGCACTCCGATCCGGTCGACACCAAAGCCGGCGTGAAAGAGAACGACTTCTGGGACGTGGCTACAGGGCGCAAGAGCGTGAAAGGTGTGAAACTGGCCGTGCCCTACGACTCACTCTTCGTATACGGCGAAGTGCTTCAGGACCGCAACGTGCCCGAAGCCGAATATGCCGACTACTTCGGACAGACAGCATCGAGCTACGGCTACGTGCTGCGCGAGATGCTTGAAAAAGGTTCGGCCAACGGCATCGACATCCGCAACTGGCATCACTCTGCCGCTCCCGAATTCCTGACCACCTGGGTAGAGAGCCACGACACCTACGCCAACCATCACGAATCAGCCGGACTCACCGACGAGCAGATCCGCACCGCATGGGTATGGCTTACGGCCCGCCAGAACGGTGTGCCCCTCTTCTTCAGCCGTCCGGCCGGCAGCACACGCCAGGCATACTGGGGCGACAACGTGCTCGGCGCACGCGGCAACGATGAGTTCATGCACCCCGAAGTGGCAGCCGTCAATAAATTCCGTCAGGCCATGAACGGGCAGAAAGAAGACCTTCAGATTTCCGAAAACGGTCAGGTGCTTTTGGTCAACCGTGGCAAGAAAGGTGCCGCGATTGTCAATATCGGCAAATTCGCCAACGTAGTCGACCTTCCCACCACACTCCCCGACGGCAAGTACAAGGACGTGGTATACGGCAAGGAATTTACCGTAAAGGGTGGCAAACTCAAAGGTTATGCCGCACCCCAGCGCAGCTACATCCTTCAGAAGAAATAATCCTCAGAAGAAATAATCCTTCTGAGAGATTACCTCACACACAGGGGCATCCTGCACGCGCAGGGTGCCCTTTTTGCGTACTGCCCCGCAGCGGTGGGAATCCCTGGATATCAGTGGGTTTCCCAGGGGAAGATTGTGTGGTGGCGTGGAGCGGAGGAAGAAGTGCGGCGATAGGATGCCGAGCAGCCGGACACCGGGGAATATGAGGGATAAGAGCCGGCGCGATGATGGCGGACAAACGGCAATTCCGAATAAAAACGGAACGGGCGCTCAATGGCCCAGCCGCGCGAGCAATTGCGCACAAACAGGCGGCTCAGCCCGTTGAGCCCGCGTGCCGCACTGCGGATCTCGGCGATCAGCGACGTCGTATCTCCCACGTTGCTGACCGAGAGTTCGAGCACCGTGCGCCCTCCGATAATGGCGCGGATATGTATCTTGTCGCCTAAGGCGATGGGGTAGTTGTTCATAGTCAAAGCGTTGAATGTAAAGGCCTCCCTCTGTCGCCCCCTCTCCCTCCCGGAGCGGGGAGCGGCAGGGGAGGCCATGGGACTGATTTTCTGTTGCAAAATTAATGTCAACGACTGCAAATAATTTGCAGCGAAGGGTGAATAAACGTTAATTAGCGCCATGTATGTCGGCATGTCGGCGGGGGGAGTCTGTTATAGATATGAGATCAAAGGTGTCAGTGCGGATAGCGTCTGAAAAAATTGGCACGCTATTTGCATTGTAAATGTTACGGAAGCCTGTCGCTCCGGCATATAGCCGGGGTGGATGTCGAGGCATGTGGGGTACGGCACGTTCAGTTCCGGGTTCCCGCCGAGGCAGCATCGCAGGCAAGACGAAAAGACTAAAAAGAAAACTTATAAACAAGCTATAACCATGAATATCAAACCGTTGTTTGACCGTGTGCTCATTGAGCCCACACCCGCCGAAGAGGTGACACTCGGCGGCATCATCATTCCCGATACAGCAAAAGAGAAGCCCCTCAAGGGGAAGGTAGTGGCCGCCGGCGACGGCACCAAAGATGAGCCGATGGTGCTCAGCGTAGGGATGGAAGTGCTTTTCGGCAAATACGCCGGTACTGAAATCGAGCTCGAAGGTACCAAATATCTCATGATGCGCCAGAACGACGTGCTCGCCATCATCGGGTAAGGGAGCGCCGCGCGACACAAGGGTAATCTTAGCCGCAAGGTCATCCCAGACAGAAGGGCAATCTTAGCCGCAAGGTTAATATTAGACACAAAGACAACAACAAAAATCCGGAAGCGGATACACCGTCCGGTCGCCGGGTAGCCTGAATCTCATGATAAGAATATGGCTGCAAACCCGTCGCCCGTGAAACCGGTCTGAAAATCCGCCGCAACAACTATGGCAAAAGAAATCAAATTCAATATCTCAGCCCGTGAAGAGCTGAAAAAAGGTGTCGACGCACTGGCCGATGCCGTGAAAGTGACACTTGGTCCGAAAGGCCGCAATGTGATTATCGAAAAGAAATTCGGCGCCCCCCACATCACCAAAGACGGTGTGACAGTGGCACGCGAAGTGGAACTGGAAGACCAGTTCCAGAACATGGGCGCACAGCTGGTCAAAGAGGTAGCCTCCAAGACCGGCGACCAGGCCGGCGACGGCACTACCACAGCTACCGTGCTTGCCCAAGCCATCGTCAACGTAGGCCTTAAGAACGTCACAGCCGGTGCCAACCCGATGGATCTCAAGCGCGGTATCGACAAAGCCGTATCCGCAGTAGTGGAGGGTATCCGCGAGCAGAGCCAGGAGGTAGGCGACGACATGGACAAGATCGAGAACGTGGCTCGCATCTCCGCCAACAACGACGAAGAGATCGGCCGCCTTATCGCCGAAGCCATGAAGAAGGTAAAGAAAGAGGGCGTGATCACAGTCGAAGAAGCCAAAGGCACCGAGACCACAGTCGACGTGGTAGAGGGTATGGAGTTCGACCGTGGCTACATCTCACCCTACTTCGTCACCAACACCGAAAAGATGGAGTGCGATATGGATTCACCCTACATCCTGCTCTACGACAAAAAGATCTCCAACCTCAAAGACCTTCTCCCGGTCCTCGAGCCGGTGGCCCAGTCTGGACGTCCGCTTCTGATCATCGCCGAGGATGTCGACAATGAGGCACTTGCCACACTGGTAGTCAACCGTCTGCGCGGTTCGCTGAAGATCTGCGCCGTCAAGGCTCCCGGATTCGGCGACCGCCGCAAAGAGATGCTTGAGGATATCGCCATCCTGACCGGAGGCCAGGTGATCAGCGAGGTTAAGGGTATGAGCCTTGCCCAGACTACGATCCAGGATCTCGGCACAGCCGAGAAGGTGACCGTCAACAAAGACAACACCATCATCGTCAACGGTGCCGGCAACAGCGATGCCATCGCAGCCCGTGTATCCCAGATAAAGGCACAGATCGAGACTACCACATCCGACTACGACAAGGGCAAACTCAAAGAGCGTCTTGCCAAACTGGCCGGAGGCGTGGCAGTGCTCTACATCGGTGCCGCTTCAGAGGTGGAGATGAAGGAGAAGAAAGACCGCGTTGACGATGCTCTGTCGGCAACCCGTGCGGCCATCGCCGAGGGTATCGTGCCTGGTGGCGGTGTGGCCTACATCCGTGCGCTTGCCAAGCTCGACGACCTCAAGGGTGACAACGAGGATGAGAACACCGGTATCGCCATCATCCGCCGTGCCATCGAGGAGCCGATGCGTCAGATCATGAAGAACGCCGGACTTGAAGGTGCCGTAATCCTTCAGAAAGTGAAAGAGGGCACAGGCGACTTCGGCTTCAACGCCCGCACCGATGCCTACGAGAACTTCTTCGCCACCGGCGTGATCGATCCCGCCAAGGTGACACGTGTGGCTCTTGAGAATGCAGCCAGCATCGCCGGCATGTTCCTCACCACAGAGTGCGTGATTGCCGACAAGAAGGAAGAGGCTCCCGCCATGCCTGCAGCCGGCATGGGTGCTCCCGGCATGGGCGGCATGATGTAATCAGCGCCCCGCGCCATAAATGAAGTAATCCGCTCCCTGCGGCATAAATTTATCCCACAGCGGGAATTGAAATATTGATAGAAACGATGATGAGGTTGTGTCGTAATCAGGCGACGCAGCCTCATTCCTCATTCTCAGCGCCCGTCACCCGAGCGTTTGCGTCTTGACTTCCTCCACATCCGGGATGGCCGTGATGGCCGACACTATGGCCTTCAGTTCGTCAAAACTGTGGATGCCAAGACATATCTTCATCGATACGATCGAATCCACGGTCGAAGTATTAAGACTCTGCACATTGAGATTCAGCCGGTTGGAGATGCAATCCATCACATCGATCACCATGTGGCGGCGGTCGATGCAGATTATTTCCAGTTCGACCGGATAGGTAGTCGCATCCGGTTTATAGTCCACGGCCACGATACTGTCGCCATCCTGCGAAGCCAGCCGGATGGCCACCGCGCAGTCGCGCTTATGCAGCGTGATATGCCCGTGATGGTCCTTGAATCCGATCACCTCCTCACCCGGGATCGGGTGGCAATGCTCGCAGCGTATGAACTCCGGTTTCGGGCGTTTCGCCAGATAGGAAGTGATGGCGCGCCGTGCCTTATAGCTTACCGCATGGTCGAGCCAGTCCTCCTCCGGATGCGCGTCGGGGTCGGTCATTATCTCCACGATATCGCCACGGTGCAGCGGCTGCTTGATAGAGGCGATACGGCCATTGATGCGGCAATACTTCGCGTGGCGCCCCAGCTGCGAATGTATTTCATAGGCGAAATCGATAGGAGTGGCCTTCTGCGGCATGATCACCGGTTTGCCCTGCGGCGAGAATGTCATGATATCGTCATTATAGAACGAAGCCACCACATTCTCAATGAAATTCGTGCCATCCTGCCCATGCTGCGCTATATCCTTCAGCACGCCGCGGAACTTATTGATCCACCTCCGGATATTCCCCTCCGAACGGTCGGAAATGCAGCCATACTGCGAATTGCGCACCATGCGCTCGCTGCTGATATGCACCTCTTCCCAGCGCCCATAGTCAGCCAGGAGTTTCAGATGGAAACTCTGGTAACCGTTCTCCTTCGGCGAATCGATGTAATTCGAGATACCTCCAGGCTTCTCCTTAAACCGGTCGGTCAGCAGCGAATAAATGCGGAGCACCGTACTCTTCTCCGTCACACCCTCCTCCTCCTTAAACACTATATCCACGAAATGGCGGTACTTCAGATGGTCGAAATCATCGCCATACTTATGCATCTTCCGCCAGAGCGAATATGGGCGGCGGTACTCATAGAATACCCGCGCCTTGATGCCGTTGGCAATCAGGATTGTGGATATTTCCTCGATAAAGGCCTGCAGACGCGCCTTATTGGCCGCCTCATCCTTACGGATACGGTTCTCAAGTTCTTCGAATTCAGTAGGGCAGCGGAACTTAAGCGAGAGATTCTCCAGTTCGGTCTTCACCTCATACAGCCCCAGGCGTGTGGCAAGCGGGGCATAGAAATAATCCGTCTCGCCGGCTATCTTCATCTGTTTGTCGGTGCGCATCGACGAGAGTGTACGCATGTTGTGCAGCCTGTCCGACAGTTTCACCAGCAGCGCCCGCACATCATACTGCACCGAATTGAGCATTTGCTTGAAATTATCGAGCTGCTTCGACATTTCATACTTCTCCTTCTTCTGCTTCGTCACCACGCGCACCAGGAAAGCCACATCCTCGCCGAAGCGCTGCTGGATCTCCTCGATCGAGTGGGGCGTATCCTCCACCACATCATGCAGGAAAGCCGCGATTACCGAATTGACATCAAGATTGATTTCACCCGCCGCGATCTGCGCCACGGCGATGGGATGCAGGATATAGGGTTCGCCGCTTCGCCGGCGCTGATGCTTATGGGCCTCGCGGGCGAACTCGAATGCATCGCGCAGACGCGCCATATCCTCGCGCGACGTGCGCGCAGCCATAAGGTCGAAGACACGCTGGGCGCGTTCCTCGACAATCTTATCGTATTTATTCCTTACCTGCTCCTCGTGAGCCTTTATCTGTTCGGATGTCATTCTGCAAATTTAAATTTTTTAAATGACTCTCAACAAATATAGAGTGAAAAAATATATTAATATACCTTAAATAATCGCGTGAAAGTCTTTGAATAACCCCCGAATAGTGGCGGAAGGCGACCCTCTTTGCGTTAGATAGTTCGGGGCCGACGGCATATGCCCCCTTGGAGCGCCCTTCGGGAGGCGCCCGCCATAGATACAGAGAGACTATACAGACCATGCTATACATCCACATCCCATACTGCCGGCGTAAATGCCTCTACTGCGACTTCTTCAGCGGCGGCGCCTCAGTGGCCGACTGGCCGCGGCTCGTACGTGCGCTCCTTGCCGAACTCGCCGCGCGCATTGGCGAACTCCCGCCCCGCATCGATTCCATCTATCTTGGCGGAGGCACACCCTCGATGATGCCCCCCGCTGATTTCCGGCACCTCATGGCCGGAGTGAGGAGCGCTATATCCAACAGCGGACGCAGGTTGGCCGAAGATGCCGAAATCACCATCGAGGTAAATCCCGAAGATGTGGATGATGAGCGCATGCAGGGATGGGAAGAATGTGGCGTAAATCGCGTCAGCATCGGGATACAGACCTTCTCCGACACCCTCCTGCGCCGCATCGGGCGCACGCATACCGGCGCCGGGGCAGCCGAGGCGCTCGCCGGGATCCGCGCACGCTTCGCCAACGTCAGCGGCGACCTCATCTTCGGACTCCCCGGGCAGGACGAGGCGCAGTTGCGCCTCGATGTGGAGCGCCTGCTTGCCGCCGGGACACAGCATGTATCAGTTTATACACTAATGTATGAAGAAGGGACCGCCCTCACCGCCCTGCGTGATGCGGGGCGGTTGCAACCTACCGACGACGAGACCGTAGCAGCACAATACAGCATACTTACCGCCATGCTCCGCTCAGCCGGGTATGAGCATTACGAGATATCGAATTACGCCCGCCCCGGCTACCGCTCGCGCCATAACTCGGGGTATTGGAGCGGGAGGCCGTATTTAGGGATCGGTCCGTCGGCCCATAGCTACGATGGCCACTCGCTGCGCCGTGCGAATCCCGCCGATCTTTTCGGTTACCTTGCCCGTTTCGCACCCGAGAGTGGCGCGACCGCTTCTTCCCCCGATGGCGCATTTTACACCGAAGAGCGGCTGTCGGCCGAAGAGCGTCGCGAAGAGAGGGTAATGCTCAGTCTGCGCACCTCCGAGGGGTTGGCGCTGGCGGATTACGCCGCCGACTTCGGCCCGGAAGCCCTCGGCGAACTGATGCGGCAGGCCGCTCCCCATATCGCAGCCGGACGGCTGCGGCGCGCCGACGACCGTATCACCCTTACACCCGACGGCATACTCATAGCCGACCGCGTGATAGTCGACCTGCTCTGAATCTCCTCAGTCACTCCTCTGACTCTTCCTTGAAGCCCCTCTGAATCTACTTATACATTCCTCATACTATCTCAGCCCCTGCTCAGTCTCTCCTGCATTCCTCAGTCTATTCCTCTCCTCTCTTCTCCTCTCTTCTCCCGATAGCACACCGTATCAGTGCAAAGGCCACCCCGATGCCGGGATGGCCTTTGAAAGCATATAGGTATTATCTCCTGACTTTACGGTAAGAAGGACAGTAAAGATATACCGGTTACCGATCAGTACGACTCATAATGCACGTACTCCGGTTTCCACTTATCCTTCGGAGTGACAGGGGCCGACGGATAACCGATAGCGATACAGTTGAGCGGCACGATACCCTCCGGGAGGTGGAGCAATTCAGAGAACGTCTTCACGCGGTCAGACATCGGATATACGCCGCACCATACGGCACCCAGACCCATGGCATGAGCCGCAAGAAGGAGATTCTCGGTAGCGGCAGAAGTGTCCTGGATCCAGTATCCCACACCCTCGTCGGGGAAGGTAGCCGCCAGTTCGCCGCACACCACCACAGCCACCGGGGCCTGCTTCATCATGGTCATCGACTTAAAATTATCCCCGATATAATCGAGCGTCTTGCGGTCGCGCACCACAACAAAGCGCCACGGCTGCTTATTGCCCGCCGTAGGCGCGGCCATGGCAGCCTTCAGCAGCGAATCGACGGCTGCTCCCGACACGGCACGGTCGGAATAGGCACGCACACTGGCGCGGGTCATTATATTCTCATAAGTTGATGAGGCTGGAGCTGACACGGCAGAACCTGCCGCATCGCAATCGGCGGAAGCGGCCGATATCCACTTGTAGGATACGAAAACAAGGCCGAGCGCCAGAAGAATGATAAGATAGGTGGAATTCTTCATTATTATAGGTTTTAGGAATTAGGAATTAGGAATTAGGAGGGAGGAATTAGGAATTCGGAAATTTCTCGCATCCCGTCGCTGAAGCTCGGGCGCAGGACTACGAGGCACGGGGTTCCGACAGGCAGGAGAGACAGGTAGGAGAGACAGGCCTACCCCCTAACCTAAGTTCTCCGCTCGGCGGAACAGCGAACCGGTGGGGCAGACAAAGCGGCAGTACGGACGGCTTACCACGGCCGACAGAGCCACAAAGGCGGCCGCCGCGATGATGATCCCTACAGGTGCAGAGGCGGGAATGAAGGCCTGGAAGAGTTCGATATCCATCCATTCCACCCATACATCGGCCCAAAGCAGCAGCATCAGCACGGCCCAGAGGATACGGCGCGCCCAGTCGAGCGCACGTAGCACGGAGGGTGACAGACGTATCTTATACCGGCACACCGACGCCACCAATTGCTGAGCCGAACCGAACGGACAGATATGGCTGCAATAATGCTGTGGCCGTCCGAAGAGCGGATATACGAACGCCGCCACAAGCATCACCAGCGTAGTCAGCGCCATAGGCAGCGGTATCCCTCCCGAGAGGTAATTAAGCATCAGACGGTAATCAAGAAACTGCCCGGCCCAGAACCCGAGCACAGCCACATTCGCCACGAGCTGCACCGTATGATACACCTTGTTCCTTACGAAAAGCGGCACGATGCACGCCACCAGCGTCACAGCCAAAGCTATCCAAAGCTTCAGGGGCACTTCGCCGTGAGAATCCGGAGCGGCAAGTATATCCGACGACGACAGTACATACTGCAGCCCGGCCTCCACATTCGTGCGGATCGCATCCGAAGAATATGTGGCTCCCGTGACTCCATCCACCTTCATCGCCGCGGCCTCAGCCACGGTTTTACCCTTCCACTGCTCCAGCATCGACTCCGCACGCTTGAAGAACCCCGGAGTCTCCGCATTCGGCAGAGCCTTGACATCAGTCACCACACCATCCTTCACATAGATATCAAGCGGCACCGGTCCGGCATACCCCTGACGGTCGGTAAGCGAAGAAGTGTGTATCACCAAAGTGCCATCCTCAAGATGGCTCACAGTGTCGGCCGTCACCGATACCGACTGCTCCGCCTGCGCCTGCGCGGAGTGCGGAGTATGGCGGAAGATGGAATGATTGACAGTCAGGGCTGCCGCAATCATCATCAGCACGCAGAGAAAAAGACTTAAAATCCGTTTTGTCAGCATATTATCATAAGTAAGTGTT
>CAMWRH010000074.1 GCA_947176605.1 uncultured Porphyromonadaceae bacterium | reverse complement strand
CGCTTGAAAATTAAATGTTTAACAGCATAAATTCAATTTTTGTCATCTACTAAAGGAAGCTATAATTGCTTTAATAGATGACGCATATCAACAATAATTTAAATGCGCCATCTATACACTGCAATTTAATCTAATTATTCTTATCAACTAAAAACCGACCTTGATCATGAACTCTATTGCATCGAAATCGTGGTATCGTTTGTTTTCTCTATTGTTGGGGTTGATAGTGGCCTTCAATGCAGTATGCGCCGATTTTCTTGTGGGGGGTCAACTTACCAACGATCGTGCGGTAGCCATAGAAGGGGCCGTGGTGACCTTCACCAATATAGAGCAACCCGAATTAATATTCAAAGGGAAATCCGACAACGAGGGCCTATTCAAATTCGACGCTATCCCCGGTGGCGAATATTCGATAAGTATCACAGCCGAGGGCTATAACCCTGTCATGGTGGAGTGTTTCATCATCGCATCCGATATGCCCGGACTCCGGGCAACGCTGTTGCCAAATGAGGAGACTAAAGCAAAAGAACTGGAAGAGGTTGAGGTAATTGCAAAGGCCCTGCAAACGTACGGTGACCGTACCGAGATGTATCTGAGCTCATATAATCGTAATTTCGGCGTCAACGCTCTGGATGCAATATCATCTCTGCCGCGCTTTATACCCTCCGTAAATTCAAATACGCTGACCAACAATCAGATGGCGGAGGTAAATATCCTTATCAACGGACGCAGAGCCTCCGCCGATGAATTGCGCAATCTCAACGGCAATGATATCGCTAAAGTGGTATATTATCAGGATGCACCGGCTAAATACAGCGGTCTTTATGGCGGGGCCGTGGCAAATGTTATTCTTAAGAAACCCAAGAAGGTTTCTCTCAAGGCACAGGTGGATGCAGGAGCAGCTCTTACATCGGCCGCCAACAAAGACGGACTCGGATTCACTATGCTCTCTCCATCATCGATGCTTAATGTGGGCTACAGTTTCACATATAACAACAATACCGGAATTAAGGAATACACAACGTACGATTACGGCGATTTGCTCAATTATTTCGACACCCGATCCATGCGTAAAGAGGGCAAATCAAACTCCGCCAATATCTCTTATCAGTGGGAAAAGGGTACTAATATGTTTTTTGCCAAGTTCATATATTCCACATCCGACCGACATGAGCGATATGATGAAGACCTGTATGAAACGACAGTATCGAATACCATCAACGGCACACGCAATACCCGCGCACACCGCTACAACGACATCTTCAATCTGAATCTATATTATAGTCATCAGTTTGACAAAGGGATCGAGTTGATGGCCGATGTGGTGGGCACCATCAATAACAACGCTTCTATAACGGATATCACCCAA
Source organism: uncultured Porphyromonadaceae bacterium (assembly GCA_947176605.1). GTDB lineage: Bacteria > Bacteroidota > Bacteroidia > Bacteroidales > Muribaculaceae > Lepagella. The sequence continues at coordinate 9,885 of CAMWRH010000074.1, read as the reverse complement.
TTAGCAGGTGAGGGTTCGGCTTACGATGATTACAATATCGACAACAGTATCCACGCCAATGTAAAGACCCTGATTGCCAACGTATCGCTCACCGCACCATTATGGGGAGGTTCGGCTACAGTTTCGCTATACAATCATTATCTACATCTCGACCAGCGATATATCTCAAATTATTTTCCCGATCTGCCGTCGCAGAATATCAGTTCGCAGAATTCCGCATCTATCAGCATGGGATACAATCGCCAATTCGGCAAACTGGGAATGTCGGTGAATCTAAGCGTATTCCACAACCGGTTTACCACAACCGCCGACAAGGTAGAGAATTACGCAATTGCATATCCGAGAGTAAATCTCAGCTATGCAGCCTCTTCATGGCTCACTCTCAACACATTACTATCGAGTGAAGGGAGTATCAGCGCGCTCGGCACCCAGAATATCAACCGGTATTTTATCGATACACGCTATTTTCGGGAGAACATCACATATCGCAAGCCTAATCAGGGATATGTGGCCTCTCTCAGCGCGGATATAATATTCCCCTCTGGAAAATTTATGCTGTTTCCCTACATCACCTATAAGTATACCCATAATAGTTATTACGACTATGTATATAGGGAGGGCAACGATTTTATTTCACGCCCGACGCTGCTTCCGAATATGAACTTGCTGAACTATATACTGTATGCCATATGGATGCCGGTAGATGGTCTGCAGATTCGACCCTATTTCATTGGAGATTTCATGGCTTATAGCACTCCCGACGGACATCAGCGTTTTAATGCCGTATCCGGGCGACTCATGGCAAATTACAGCTACCGGAATTTTACATTCAGCGCCACCCTGCTTACTCCATATAAGAGGCTAAACGGCATCACACGCTCGTATCACGGATGGAACGCATCTGCGAGTGTATATTATCAGATTTCAGGCTTTTACGCAGGTCTCGACTTCAACTATGACGGCGACACTTCATGGTCGCTGATTGAGGTGCCGGGATTCTCCTCACGCGTAGATAAATACGACAAGAATATGCGCCATAATATCAGCATATCCTTAGGCTATAACTTCAAAATTGGAAAATATAACCGCAGCCCTCAGCACAAGAAACTGATGAACCAGGAGACCGAATCCGGCCTCTGACCCACATCCGCGCACCGGTATTACCCTCAAAATAATCCGGTGCGCGATTGCTTTGAAAGGGGGAGGTCGAAAGATGGCGTGGTTACCGAAAAGCGTCGGCTGCGGCATGAATGCGGCATAAAATGCGGAATAGACTTGTAGGAATAAAAAAAAATTGCTAAATTTGCACGATAAAACGCAAGTAGGGCGACTTTCGCCTGCTGCACGCGCTGCGGACGCGATAGATACGCCGCAAGGAAGGAGCGGTAGCTCAGCTGGATAGAGCAACAGCCTTCTAAGCTGTCGGTCCTGGGTTCGAATCCCAGCCGCTTCACCGAGGGGTCATCTGCGGATGACCTTTTTTCTTTACTGTCTTACAGCGTGTTATATGCTTTGCGGGCGGGCATGGCGCGGTATCGGGCCGTAAAAAAAAACGGCCTGAAAGTGGTTCAAAGCGGTTCAAAGCGGTTCAAAGCGGTTCAGAAACCGCGGGCGAAATCGCGGGCGAAAACAGGTATGACCGACAGCCTAATGAAAAATAGCGGGCGAACCGGAACCCACAGGCCGTAACCTACTGTTATGGCGACAATTAAAATCATCGGACAATTACGTGAAGAAAACACGATAGTACGCGTATACATACTCATCCGACACGGGAAAGAACGCGTACAGATCGGGACCGGGATAAAGATTCCGGCGGAGAAATGGGACAAATGGCGCTGCCGGGTGAAAGGGACGACTCCGGAGGCACGCCGGATTAACCTTCATCTCAACGAAATAGAGGCCCGTGCGGAGCGCCTTATGTTCGAACTCAGCCTCCGGCTCAGAAAGAGCCTGACGATAAAAGAGCTTGAGAGCCGCACGCGGCGTGAGGTGCTTGGCGATGAGCCGGGGCGGGAGTCCGGCTCGTTCATGCGTCTGATGCGCCATTACTGCGGGATGGCCACACCCGCGACGCAACGCGTCTACCGGTGCACGATAAGCCGCATAGAGGCGTTCGATCCGGACAGCGACGGGCTGCGGTTCGAAGACATTACCGTCGACTGGCTGACACGCTTCAACGTCTGGCTCAGCCGGACGAGCAAATCACAGAATTACCGCAATATCCACTTCCGGAACATCCGGACGGTGATAAACTACGCCATCGCCAACGACATGACGGCTCACTATCCGTTCAAACGGTTCAGGATACGCCCCGAAGAGACGCGGAAGCGCAGCCTCGATGCCGAAGAGCTGCGCCGGCTGTTCGACTACCCGTGCGAACCGCAGGAACGGAAGTATGTCGATATGTTCAAACTTAGTTTCCTGCTGTGCGGGATCAACATCGGCGACCTTTGCCACATAGAAAAGATCGACAACGGGCGGATAGAATACCGCCGGGCCAAGACCGGGCGCCTGCTGAGCGTCAAGGTCGAGCCCGAAGCACTTGAGATCATCCGGAGTATGCGCGGCAAAGGTCAGCTGTTAGACGTGATGGACCGGTTCACAGACCATCTCAGCTACATGGGGCACCTGAACAAACGTCTCAAACAGATCGGCCCGGTCACCTACCGCCGGCACGGCGGGAAAGAGCGTCATCCCCTGTTTCCGGAGATAACAAGCTACTGGGCGCGTCACAGCTGGGCCACGATAGCGGCGGAACTCGATGTTCCGGATGCCGTGATCAGCAGCGGACTGGGTCACGCCGGCGAAAACCGCACGACAGAGATCTACATCCGTCGCAACCGGAAGAAAACCGATGCCGCCAACCGGCGGGTAATCGACTGGGTCCTGTACGGCAAGACAGACGGCGTGCAGAGCGTACGTCCCGGCACAGCCGCCTACTACGGACTGACAGAGCGTCAGGCCGCCAGCCTCGGTCTAATCGGCCAACGGCCAGAAGACCCCCTTTAACAGCGGCGACATCCCCCACTCCTCGAACACTGCGGTAATCTTCTCACAGATATATCGCTTTCCACGGATATAGAAGACAGCCCTCGGGTCCGGCACCGACTCCGACAGGAACGAAAACGACACCGAACGGTCACGTTCGACCGGGAGCCGCTGCGCCTCCGGGGCGGCCTTCTCCGTGAGACGGAACGAGAACGGATTGCGTCGCCACCCCGACCAATCCTCCTTCACTTCCACATCATAGACGTAGGGGTGCGGCAGCTTCGAGGAATCGAAACGGACGCCATTCCACCAACCGAAAAAGATGCGGTCAAAATACTCCGCCTTAGAGTCCTGCTCCCCCGCCTCCAGCGTACAGAGCTGCATGGGGATGATAAACTCATCCTCCGGAGATTCAGAAGAATCGGCGGTATCGGATTCATCCCAGGCGTTGCCGTCAAGGAAAGCGATCTGTCCCAGCTCCGGCTCCGGATTATCGAGAATGGCCGTATCATCGAGACGGACGGGGACGAAATCTATATCATCGAAAGCCGCGTCATCATCTTCATCGACGACATACTCACCGAAATTATTCAGCGGCTGCAGCCGGGCGTAATACCTGTACCGTCCCTTGATAGGGGGGCGGGCCTCCGGCTGATCCGGCAACCACTCGCGGCGGAACGGCAGAATCACGAAATACATGTCGACATCGGCGGCATAGAGAAGTTTTTCAGAATTTGAGCCGCGATGCAGCTTCCAGTCCTCATAAACCACACGGTTATCCGCCACAAGCTGAGCCAACGAATCATATCTGACGACCTGCTCACGGCGCAACTTCACAAACCAACGGCAGGCATAATAGGGCCACATACGGTGAGAGCACTCCTTATAGCGGCGATTCCGGGCCGGACGATAGTCCGAGTCCGGATCCTCGAAATCGATTTCCACCGAGAACTCATCCACGACACGGTCAAGATGCACATCGGGCAGACTGAGAGAATCCCGGCGACTGAACACCACCTCCTTCAGGCGGTGCGAGATTTCGAAATCCGCAGGGAGGAAAAGCTCGAGCTTTTCAAAAAACTCCTGCACCGTCCAGTGCGGCAGCGCCCTGGCGTAGTCCGGGATATTCCAGACAGCCGGAAGCGCATTGCAAACGATGATATAGCGCAACTGCTGATCATTCTCCCACTGCGAGAGGTCCGCGCGATATCCGACGGCACTGCAGATGCGGGTCACGATATCGATCAGATACGGCATATAAGAGAGCTTCGTCTGATTCCAGACCCAATGTCCGGACTCATCGAGTCTGGCGCGGTTCTGGATGACAGCCGAATTCGAATTCACCCAGGGTAGCGGGACCGAAACGGGGCGCACCCCTGCTGCCGGAAACGCCCAAGCCTGCAGCGGCGTAGTCCTTGTCGCATCCGTCGACTCAGGCCGGCCGAGATCCAGTTCATTGATATAGACCTTATCCCAAGGTCGTTCGAAATTCCTTTCCGAGCGACCTTCAAGGAACTGCCCCGTCACCTCCGACTCAGTGATATCGGTCAGCGCCAGCGAACCGGCCTTCACGAATTCCCCGGCGCGGATCTCGCAATCAAACACCACCTTTCGGGCGAACACGTCATGTCGGTTCACATGTCCGAACACCGCGAGGTTAGAGGGGCACCCCTCCAGAGGGAACGTAATCGAAAGCGTATAAGAGTCAGCGCCGGAAAACAATCTGTTTTCCGCGACAAACTCAAACGAAGAATCCTTCTTCAGGACGGTTTTCTGACCGTCAACGAAAATATCCACCATAGCTGTCAACGAGATTTAGGAGACTTATTCGCGATCAGACGCTGATACCGGAGCTGCGCCTGCCGTATACCGGTATCACCCTGCACGGTGTTGACCGTCACAAAAGGTTCATCGAGACGGCGGGCGAGCCTGTCGACGACCTCAGAGAGGCGTGAATCCGACGCGACGGAAGCGGCGGGCGCCTGCGCCGCATGGGCGATGACCATAGGAGCCGTCAGCGAACGCGAGACATCGGCGGCAGCCAGCCGCCCGACCGTATTAGTGCGCTGCGCATAGTCAAGGGCCTCCAGGATCGGACGTGTAGCCGGATTGTTCACAAGCGCCTGCGAAGCGACCCACTCACCGGCATGCACGACGCCGGCGGGTTCATACTTAGAGCCCGGACGCGTAAAACCGCCTTCGGCATACCCCTGGGCCTCCGAAGCCTGCTGCTGCTTTCGGATAGCGGCCACCTGCATAAGACCGGAAGCGGTAGCCATAGCCGCCGCGATTGGAGCCAGGATATAGCCCACGACCGGGACAGCCGCAGCCGAAGAATAGGCATTCAGGGCCGAAGTAGCCGTCTGAGCGACAGCCTGAATCACCTGCATGGCGAACATCTTGCGGTTAGCCTCCGCCTTTGCCTTGGCGACCTCGCGCTCCTTGCGGCGTTCGATGGAAGCGATCTGATAGGCGTTGCCCTCGGCTCGCTTCAGCTCCGCATCATAGCGCTTCTCGATGGCTGCGGTCTGAGCCTCCAGCTCCGACTCAATAATCGAGGTAGCCTGCGAAAAGATGTCCGACAGCGACGAGACGACCGTAGAATAAGACTTCACGACAGCCTTTGCCGGGTCAGATTCCAGCCACTTCAAAGACTTCTTCACCGCCGACTCCCACTGATTAGGCTCAGAAGCGACTTCAAACAGCTCCTTATACTTTTCGCGGAGCTTCTTCTGCGCCTTCACAAAACGCTCCTCCAGCTGCTTAAGCATCTCTTCTTCCGAAAGGAACTCATATCCCGGATAATCCGAGAAATCCGAATTATGCTTAGCCACATTCGTACGCTCCACATCATAAGCGCGGGAAAGGAGCAGCATTTCAGCGTCATACTCCCTGCGGAGCTTACGCAACGGAGCCAGATAGGACTCAACCGCTTCAGCGGGGGCCAGGCGGTCAGCCTCCCGCTTATCGAGATCCTTCATAGTCTTCTCATTATCGAACTTATTGAGCTTATCAAGCGCCTCCTTCCGGAGGTCATAAAGTTCGGGATAGACATAATCATCGACCGACCCGAAAGGTGACTCCTTACCGCCAGACTTATCCTTCTTATCCTCCTTCCCCTCCTTATCCTCCCCGATATCGACGGCACTTCCGAGCTTCCCGGGAGCGTTCACCTTAGCCGTAACGTCCAGAGACAGGTCAAAAGCCGGATCCATCGGATTACTCAGATCCACCGAAACAGACTCCGAGTCCTTTTTCCCCTTGCTGTCAGACTTATCCTTCTTCTCCTTACGGAACTTAATTTTCGTATCATAAAAATCATGGATCTTCGCGAGCCGCTGCCTCTTAAGGTCATCCAGCAGGATATCATAAGTCCATTTATCCGGCACATGATCGTTGGCCATCTTATAATCCTCGAGCAGCTTCTCCTCCTTCTCGTCGAAATCCTTATTGATTTTCTCAATCGCATGCTTGATCAACAGCTCATCCTTCTTACGGATGGCCTCCATACCTTCCGCCTTCGCCTCACTCTTCTCCAGATAAGTAGCCTTCTTATTCTTGAAAATCTTCTCATTATACTGCACAAGAATATCCAGCAACCTAAGCTGATAATCATATTCCGAATAAGACTTCTTCTCCCCGTCCTTACCGATACGGTACCCCCTTGCCTTATCATAGAGAGCGTAAGCCTCCTGCAGCTGCCGCCACTCCTTCTCCTTCTTGAACTTATCCGATTTTCCCTTCTTCCCGTCGCCGCCCCCGTCGTAAGGAGACCACTCCTGCTCTTCCAGCGGATCGACTTCCCCGAGGCGCTTCGATATATCGACACCGCGGTGCATGAGCTCCATGGTAATAAGATCGTGCCGCTCCTGGGCCTCACGGGCCGACATAGTAACAGGGGAGACCGCATACTTCATCGGCGAAGACGGGTCATAGATAAAGACCTCCTGCTTGCCGTCGACAGAAGACCATGTGACTTCAGATAGTCCCTGCGCCGTGATACTGACATTCTCCAGCGCCTGAGTCAGCGACTCAAGCTCCGTGCGCAGCTCCATGGTAGAGAACCCGCGCAGCGGATTAATGATCTCGGCGGCATCATCGAGCATCTGTGATTCGGATTTAAAGGCATCAGCGAGTTCCAGAATATCCGCGAGCACCTTGATCGCATCATTATCCTTACCAAACATTGCTCCACCGGAGGCATACGACCAAATCCATTTCAAAGGATTATGCGCGGCAGACTCATCATAAGCGGAAACGATTTCCCTCTGAATCGAATCCGAGACACCTTCCCCGGCGACGACCGAAGTCATGATTTCCGAAGCGATCCGGACAGAATCACGTACCGACATGCCGACTTCCTCCTCGAGCAGGCGGCGCATTGCATTGACCTTCTGCGAAAGTGTGTCGGCAAAAGAATCCTCCAGCTGCTGCCGGACCTTATTGATCATCCGCTCCTGTGTATTGCGCTTAATGGCCTCCGTCAGTCTGTCATAAGCCGTCTCGAGGTCCATGATCTCCCCCTTCTCATCGATAAGCCCCTGCAGATACTTCCCGTACTGATCGATGATAGCCTTCTTCGCCTTCTCATACTCCTCGGTCCCCTTTACCGCCGCGTCCAGCTTACCGAAAAGCTCATCGAGCTTGCGCATTTCGCGCACCGTAGCGTCTTCGACGTCAAAAGCGCGCTGAGTGATTTCGCGGAGCTGTCCGGAAAGCGACTTAGTGCGGTTATAGAGGAGATAGACGGAAGCAGCGACACCGGCAATCAGCGTAGCCCAGTTAGCGAACTTCATAGCCCCCATAGCGGCAGCCCAGCGCTGCTGCATGTAATAATTGACCTGCAGTCCGTTAGTGAAATACTGCACCGTATTGGTCAGGCCTGCGATAAGGAGGCGGATTCCCGGCAGGATTCCTGCAGAAAGCTTCACGACCCCGTTCCACAGGGCATGAGCCGCAGCGGCGGCCTTAGTCCTTGCAGCCGTAAGCAACAGAGCGGTATGATAGACGACCAGCAGCCCCGTCACGGCCACAATCGGAGTCTTAAAAGCGATAAAGAACTCGACAATATGCTTCAGGATGCGCAGACATAGCGAAGAAGACGTATAGATGTGCTTCATGACCGGATAGAGCTTTTCACCCAGCTCGATGCGCTGCTCACGCATACGGTTCATCGCCTTATCGATAGAAGCCTGCACGGTATTGTTAAAGATCGCGTACTCATTAGAAGCCGACGAACCTTCCCTGAAAGCCTGATTAGCCTCCCCGAGCTGCCACTTAAGGAAATCCAGATGAGAAGAAAGGTTAGCCAGCACCGAAGAGACACGGACCCCATCGAGGCCGAGATCCTTAAAAAGCGGGGCGAGCGTAGCGAGCGCATTCTTCTCCCCCATCCTGTTTAGAGCCCCGAGGAAAGTCATCAGTCCCGTCGTCACATCGCGGTTCAGGGTATCGGCAAACTTTTTACCTTGGAGATGCACCATGCGGGCCATCTCGACGGGGTTCTTAAACAGCTCCATGATAAGCCTCTGAATGGCTGTAGCCGACATCTCGACCTTCTGCCCGTGGGCATCGAGGGTAGCGCCGAAAGCCATGATATCCGGGATCGACATCTTAGCCGTCGAGCCGACACCTGCCAGACGCTTGGCGAACTCCACTATAAAAGGTTTGGAGGCGGTACAGTTCTGCGACAGATGATTGACCGTAGAACCGACCTTAAGCATCGCGTCACGTACGCCGTACATCTGCTCGATACCGAAGATATTGGAGATCTTCGCGATAGTCTGCGTAGCCCCTTCCCCGAGATCGACCAGCGCCACATTGATCACCGAAGCCGCCTCGGTGTACTCCTTGACCTTCTGGACGGTATTGTAACCGAGGCGACCGCCTTCCTGGGCGAGAAGATTGAGTTGCTCCCGGGCCAGACGTGTATCTATCTTTCCGAAGATATTGTTAAGCTCCTCCACCTCCTTAGCCGACATACGTGTATACTTACGAGTATTTGCCATCGACTCCTCCATCTCCGCGTAATGCTTCACCGCCGAACGTCCGGCCATGACAAGGCCCGAGACCGCGGCGAAAGCGGCCATGGCGGCAGCCTGGACCTGGTTAAACCAATTCGCGATCCCGGAAAACATAGATTTCTGCGTAGCGGCAGCCGTCGACATCTGTGCATTGACCGACTGGATTTCCTGCTTTACGCGCTTGATCTTAGCCATCTGCTCATCCCATGCCTTAGAGCCGCGCTCGATGGTATTGAGCTGCTTCTGGAGCGTAGAGAGCGCCTTATTCAGTTCCTTAGGGGAAGCCTTATCGAGGCGGGCCAGAGTCGCGTCCAGCGAAGAAGCCGACGAAGTAAGGCGCTGCATCAGTGAATTGGTCTGATTGAGCTGCTTCTGCAGCTGAGAAGCCTTTGACTTCTGACCTGCGGCAGCGGCCTTTTCGATAGCCTGCTCAAGCTTCTTTGCCTCCTGCTGGAGATTCTTGAGCATATTCTGCGCCTGTCTGCCGTTGACGGATACGACGACCTGGGCCGAAGAAGTATATGAAGCCATAAGAGAAGAGAATTAAGAGAAACGGGAAATAAAACGGAGGCGAAATAAAGCGATTTAACGGGCTGACAAAAGACAGGGTGACCGGATACACGTCAGAGACGCAAAAAGGGCGTCAGCGGGGAGCTGACGCCCTTTGCGGGTGAATTTAGGTTTTGGGCTTTAGGCTTTAGGGGTTAGGGGTTAGGCTTTAGGGGTTAGGCTTTAGGTTTTAGGGGTTAGGCTTTAGGCTTTAGGGTTTAGAAGCCTACGGATTCGGGATCGTCGACGGGGGCGGCGGGGGGCTGCGGTTCGCCGTCAGCGGCGAAAAGGTCCGTATCGTCGTCATCGAGGGATGCCTGCA
>CAMWRH010000073.1 GCA_947176605.1 uncultured Porphyromonadaceae bacterium | reverse complement strand
CCCTTTCCCGCCCGACCCGCCCTTAGCGTCCCATCCCCCCGGGCAACTGACAGTCGCCCTTCGCGTCCCATCCCCCCGGGCAACTGACAGTAATTTCCCGCGTCCCATCCCCCGGGCAACTGACAGCATTTTCCCGGGCAGCTGACAGTATTATCAAGCGTCCCGGAAAAGAACCGGCGCTCCCTGTTCGGCGTTAATAATGCATCCACACACACGCGCGAGGAGGAGGCTGCGCCCCCGGCATCCCTCCATATTCCCCGCAATAAAAAACGTATCCACATTATGGCTAATACCACACCTCCCGCTCCACAGTCGGGCACTTCCGCCACCTCCGCCACTCCAACCGGCGGCACTCCCACCGGTGCCTCCACACGCCACAACGCACTGCTGATCGGCAACCTGCTCGCCCTCTCGGCTTCAATCTGCTGGGGGTTCAACGAACCCGCCAACAAATACCTCATCCCCACGTGGATCTCCGCACCCGGTGTGGCCCTATGCCGCATATTCGGCGCCACGGCCATCATATGGCTGCTGTCGCTGTTTGTCAAGCGGCAGAAAATCCGGCACTCCGACTGGCGGCTGCTCTGGGGAGCCGCGCTGATGATGCTCGGATTCGTCTACGTATTCTCCCTGGCATTCATCACGGCCTCACCCATCGACATCGCCATCATCCTCACATTCCAGCCGCTGCTCGTGGTCGGGATCAACGCACTCTTCCGCCACCGCCACATCAGCGTGCTCACATGGATCGGAATGGCCATCGCCTTCGGCGGCGCACTGATGGTGATACTCGCCGGAGGCGACCTCGGCGACGGTCGGATCGTCGGCGACCTCTTCGCCTGCGTCTGCGCCGTCACCTACTCCTGCTATCTGGTCATCATCGAGGGTCCGTCGGCCCGCTACGGCACCCTCAACCTCATGAAATGGGTCTTCCTCTTCACCTCGGTTCTCTCGCTGCCGCTCATCTTCACCGTCGGCCGCCACATCCGCCTGCTCATGCACTCCACCTTCACCCCGTGGGGAGTGCTCGGCTTCATCGTGCTCTTCCCCACCGTCTACTGCTACATCGTCACCCCGCCGGCCCTGCGGCGCGTAGGGAGCGGCATATTCAGCTTCTACCAATACCTTGTGCCCGTCATAGCCACCGTAGTATCCGTACTCTTCCGCCTCGACACGTTCCACTGGTACCAGCCCGTCAGCTTCGTCATCATCGTAGCCGGCGTCATGCTCGCCAACTACGGCAAAGCCCGCGACACGCGCCCCTGACGCCCCGGGGGCGCCCGCCGCGAGCCTCACCGCGCGCCTCTCAGCACGGTTCAGTCCAGAGGTTCCGGATCCGGGTCATCATCTCCGTCGGCCACGTCGTCATGCACATACCCGGCATTCATCTTCTCAAACAGCGGTAGAAACAGATTCAGCATCGCCGTATTGCCTGAGAAATAATGACGGTCTTCCTCAAGATAATCCTTCATCAGATGAAGCCCGTAGTTGGCATACTCGTCCATGGTCAGTATCATCGCCGAGATCCCTTTCGACAGCGGAGTATCGCCTCGTTCTATGGCGAGAAGATCGAAATCCGTACGCGCCACAGCGGCCGCAAATATATATTCACGCAGGCGCGGATACCCGCTGCGCTCACCCCGCGACTCAAGATTGCCCCAATACTGTACCGGCTGACCGAACGCCTTCGTCTCCCCTTCCAGCGGCCGGCGCACACCGGCATACAGACCGATGAAAAACGCCAGTATATACACCTCATATCCCGCGCCGAGTATACACCCGCGCGCCGCATTATAGCGTGTGGCTCCGCTGCCGTAGTCGGCCAGCTGACGGATCACACTCTCCTCCAGCTCCACCTCGAAATGCACATTGCGTTTCGCCCAGTTGTCGTAAATCTGATCTTTCGATACGCGTTTTCTTTCTGTTGCCATACACTCAGCTGATTTTCGTGATTTTAGTCTGTACGGTAGCCTGGTTCTTGTCGTCAAACGGACGCATCTTTTCTATCCTGTAGATCGTCCCTTTTATCTTCAGTTCCTCAATCATGTCGTAATCCAGCACATACGTGTTGGGACCCGTCTCATTCAGGAAACTCTTGGTGACGATAATCACCTGCTTGTCAAGATTATCGATTATACGGAAGAAATCCTTCTCCTTCCCTACGGCAAACGATGAAGTCGGGGCGTCGAAAAGCAGCGGATACTCGTCATCCTTCTTTATTTCCGTCAGTTCCGACACTGCGAAGAGCACCGACATGTACATCGTCGTCTCAAGCGCCTTATTGGGATCTATCACAGAGCCATCCACGTCGGCCAACTGTATGCACAGCGTGCCGGCCACATCCACATGGATCCTCACCGTCCCCTTGAAGTCGTCGACATTGAGCAGGGCGAGATAGCGGTTGGCCACACGTTGCAGCTCTTCGATGAAATCGGCCTTATTGCGTGCCAGCGCGCTCTTGAACGCCCCCTGTACGGACTCAAGCACCTCGGCGATATTGACATAGATGCCGGCTGCCGTATTGCGGGCCAGCCCGTTGAGCTGACCGCGCTTCTCCTCGATCTTACCCTCAAGCTGACGTATGTCAAGACCAAGCTCCACGATACGGCGTTCTGCTTCCGACTTATAGCGGGTCCAGTTGGTAAGATTGGTGAACAGATTGAGTATCGCTTCCTTCGACAGCCCCGGCAGCTTGGCCTGCAGCTTCAACTGGCTCTCCTCGACCTGCGCGATATTGTCGTCGATCTGACGGAGTTTCTTCTTCTGCACCTCATTATAGTCTATGAGGTCGCGGATCTCGGCGTATGTCTTGGCAAGATTCTCACGCTCATTGTTGATTATCGTCTCGCGCTTGGCAAGCTGGGTGATGTAGGTATTGCTGAAACAGGGTTTCTGCGACTCTTCCTCCTCCAGACTCTGGAGATACGCGTGCAGCTTCTCCCGGATATACAGGTAGGGTGCCGACCCCTCGGGAGCCGGAGTGCCGCACACCTTGCAGATATGGTCGTCGAGCATCTCCTGCATGAATTTGGCATCCGGCGCGTATACCGGAAGGGGCACGGCGCCGTTCTCCAGTTCAAGACTCATTTTCCGGAGCATCTTCTTCTCCCCCTGCCGGCTGATATGCTCATGCTCCTCACGTCGGCGCCGCCGTTCCACATCGGCCACCTTTTGCGAAAACTCATCCAGCACCGGCATTATACCCCCCAGCACAAACATGTCGTCGAGCAGCGCCACGGTATAATTCTCCCGGATGCGTGCCCGGCATTTGGCCCTTTCCGACTGCAGGCTTTTAAGCCTGCTTTCAAGGGCCTCCATCTCTTCCGAAGCCTCGCGGCTGTTGACCACATCCTCGATCTGCACGCCATAGCGGCGCACCTCGTTCTGCTGATTCTCCAGCTCCCGCTGCTTCTGCCGCAGTTGCGCTGTCAGCTCTTCGATCTCGCGCCCCAGCCGGTCGCTGTCTTTCTTGTTTTTCGTGTTTTTATGTATCGCGTTGCCTGCGGCACGCTGCGCGGTCTCCGCCGCATACTCGGTAAATTCCTTATACTTCTCGGCATGCCGCACTGCGCTGAATGTGCGTATCAGGTATTGCAGCGTCTCATGCTGATTGAGCACCTTGAGGCTCTCTTCGCCGGCCATGAGGCTGAAATGGCGTATCGAGGCGTTGAAGCAGCGGTCGAGCAGAGTGGCTCCGTTGATGCGTTCGCGGCCGAAGCGTGTGGCCGTGTACCCCGTGAACCTTACAGCCGACACGTCGATACCGCTGTCATCGTCGCTTTTGGTAAAGTTGAACGATTTCTCGATCCTGTGGTCGGCCCCGTCATGCTCAAAGTCGATGGCTACCGACGTCTCCCCCGTCTCCCCCGGCGCAAGGGCCGCCGCCCCCTTCTTTGCCACCACACGCCGGGCATCGGAACGGGCACGGTTGTCAAACAGCCATTCCATCGCGTCATACAGGTTGGTCTTACCTTCGCCGTTGGCACCGATTATCAGTGTCAGTCCGGGGTTGATCTGGAATACGTTGGGCCCCACGTAGCTCCGGAAGTTCTTTATCTCTATTCTCTTTATCTTCATATCAGCAGTGTGTCGTTAAGGTGATTCCGTATCTTGGTGTAAAGCGCCTTCTGGTCGCTTTCATCAAAATTGTCCTTTATGCCGTTGATTATCATCACCACACACTCCACCACCGGATTGCCACATCCGGCGGCATCATACATGGTGGGATAATCAGCCGGATTAATACCATACTTGCTGATGAGCTTTTCATCCGAAAGCACCAGCTGCAGCATTCTGTCGTGTCGGTTATTCATCATATAGTGTCAGGTTATAATGGTTTAATACAGGTAATAATTCATCAAGTGTTGCCGTAGGGTTTTCGGCGAGTGATGAGAAATCCTTCACCCTCCGCAGTTCCGACATCAGGAGGTTGCGCTCCACGCTGAATGAGTCGGTATCCTTCCGGAGCATCGGGGCCACGATCAGATCATGGATCACGGCATGCGTCTTGTCGGGATGGGTGCGCAATATGCGTCCGCGCCGCTGCACGAACTGGCGGGGATTTCCCGTACTGGCACAGAATACGGCCAATTGGCTTCGCGGCACATCCACCCCCTCGTCGAGGCATTTCATCGAGGTCAGCACGTCGATCTCTCCCGAGGCGAACCCTTCGAGCAGTGCGCGGCGGTCGCGGCTCTCGGCCGTGAATTGCGCCACTGTCACCTTCCGGTCGATCTCCCTCACTATCGAGGTGTAACGGTCTATGAGATGAAGCGATTCGGTGTCTTCTTCTATGTCGTCGGAGGTAAGATAGGCGTCGGTATCGTCTGCCGAACCTTCGGGTACGTATACAAGCGTATACTTCAGCGAGCCGTGCCGGCGGTAGTGCTCCTCCAGTATCTCCCGGAATACCTGCTGCTTCGCCACGGCCTTATGCACTATGCGCTTGCGCTGTATCAGAAGTGCCGTGAGTGCGGAGTCGTTTTTAAAATCGGCTCCGTTTCTGCCAAGATAGCGGGCCAGGCGTGCCGTCAGTGCGATATAGTCTGCGTATTCCGTATCATTGAGGCTCACCAGATGCGGATAGTAACGGTAGCGGCACAGCACCCCGTTGGCTATGGCTTCGCGCATCTCATAGGAAAATGTATAGTTGCCGTCGCCGAATCCGAAGAATTCACCCAGGTGCCGGTTGCCGGCAGCATCATACTGCCGGTATGGAGTGGCCGAAAGCCCGATGCGCCTGCCGTAAGGTATCCCCGGGAGGAGCCGCCGGATACTGTCGGCTCCAATATTATGGGCCTCATCGGCTATCAGCAGCACCTTGCGGCGTGGCAGACGGGTCAGTCTGCCGTATACCCCCCGTGAGGCAAATGACCTGTAAGTCGATATCAGCACGTAATCCGGATCCGCGCCACCTCCGGCAGCCATCCTTTCCATCGTCTCTATGGCCGACACCCGGTCTTTCCAGTCGGCAGCGAGTGAGTATATCTTCACCACATTGCCGAATCCGAATTTGCGGCATTCGTCGGCCCATTGGTCCACGAGTGCCGTCGAGGGCACCAATATCAGGCATTTGTAGTATCCGTTGCGACGGTAGATCTCAAGCAGGCAGTTGAGTGAGGTGATGGTCTTTCCGGTGCCGGTGGCCATGGCGAAGAATCCCCTCTGTCCGTTACCCTTCCATCGTTCGAAAGCCTCCTGCTGATATGGTCTTGGCCCTGACGGATACGGGAAATGCGGAACCGCATCGCTTACGGCATCCCCGTCGCTTACAGCAGCTGTCTCGCCGGCATCCCCTGTCTCTGCGCCCCCGCTCCCCTCTTCGGCATCATTGCCGCCATCAGCTATGGCTGCGTGCACCCGGGCGCGCACCTTCTCAAGTTCACGCCGCAATGCCGGAGAGATCATGCCGTCCAGCTCCCGGTCAATCAGATCGGCCTCGTCGCGCAGGAGTCCGGCAATCCCTTTCGGCTCCGTCTGCCGCAGGATATGGGCTGTCAGCCCCCTCGGGTCGAGTATCTCCATATCGGCATCCTCTCCGGCGAAGGCTGACTCGAATTTCTGTCGTATATCCTTTATCCGCGCCCGGTCGGCGGCTCCGTTCCAGTCGCAGCTTATGCTGAGCGACTCTTTGTTGAGGAGCAGTCCGGATAGTGAGAAGTTGACCGATCCGTCAAAGGCCACCACATTGCAGCCATCGTCAAAGACTCCGCATTTCGTATGCGGGATACCGCGTCCGCCGGCCATTCTTACCACCCGGATTTCAATCCTGCCGTGGCGTATCAGCCATGCGAGGCATTCGAAGAAATGGCGGTCGCGGTGTCCCAGCGTGCTGACGAGTCCGGCCAGACTGCCGAGATTGAAGTACGGAAGCCGCTCCGTTCCCCCCGCGAGGCTTATGGCGGCCGCATCCTCGTGGCTGAGCATGTCGTTGACGATCATGCGCATCCTGCCTCCGGAATGCAGGAATGTGGCGAATCCGCAGGCCAGCACATTGATGGCGGCCGAGGAAAAGAAGCCGAGCATGAGGTCGAATGAAGTGGAATTGCACAGCGACTCGGAGAAGAAGGCCGCCGGCTCCCACTCCGAATTGGTCTGATACCTGAATGATTCAGGCCATGTCACATCCTGTCGCAGCATAAATATGATTTCCGTATTTTACAGATTACGTCATATGAAGCAGTTGGCGCAGAATGCGTCATTGTCGGCATCATCGGCATCGCCGAAGAGGTCGGCCAGGCGTCCGCTCCCTTTGTCTCGCAGCGCCTGCTGACGCTTTATGGCATCGAGCTTGATACGGCGCACCCGCTCGGGGCGTATCAGCTCGGCAAGGCTCTCATTCTGATTCCACGTGTAGCCGTCTTTTTCAAATTCCATCGCCTTTGCAAAGAGGTCGGGGTGCTGTTCATACAGCCATATCCATTCTATCTTTTGCTGGAAGAAGCAGAAGTAGCATCCTGAACGGCTGCGGTTGTAGGTGCCACGCTGCCCGTCGACCTCAAACTCTATCGGACGGTAATATGCCGGTACCCCCACGCCGCTGTCTTCGAGTATGCGGAATATGTCGTCGCGCACGAGTATGTCATCGTTGTCCACAAGTGGGAATTCCTCCAGTCTTCCTACGGGATAGTCCGTACCCTTGAGATAGCGGAATACGGCCCTGTTGAAGAGTTTCACATCAAGATCCATCAGGGCGCCGGCCTTCCGGCCATAGTAGAAGTCCTTGCATAGAGGATGCGCGAGTATGCGGGTCGCCTCGTCGCGCAGTGCTCCGGGGGCCATATCGAGGTATATCCCGGCAAATCGGTCGGCATTCTTTTTATGCAGCACGTGATGTATCACGTCGACACTCCATATGTTCTTGCGGAAGGGGAATATGGCCTGGATGTTGGGTTTGGTCGATACGTATCCCTCCCTGTCCTCATCGCCACGGATTCCTACATACGAAATCGTGGGGGCGTCGCCTACGAAGCGCTCCATCTCATGGAGCTTCATCTTCTGCGTGCACCACCGCTGCTGCGGCGAGGGGAGGAAGTTGCCGCTTGCCTTGAGAAAGTGTTCGAATGGGGTGGGCTCGGGGCTGTCGGCGGCGGCGCGCAGACGGTGTATCCCTCCGAGGTAGGATTCCAGCCGGTTGATCAGCAGGTCGGTCTCGGCGAGTTCGCACCCGGTGTCGGTGTTGTAATACTCCACCGGCAGTTGAGGGTATTTCCCCTTCATATATATGGCCAGGGCGGCACTGTCTTTTCCGCCGGAAATCCCCAGCACGTGTCTTACTTCGCTCATTTCAGTCGTTGGTTTAGTAATCTGAGCAGCACACAGATATTGAGTTCCTCATCACCTTCCGATGTCAGTATGGCGTTTATCCTATCGGCTGCCTGCCGGGCTTTGTCGGCCTTGCTGCGGGGGAGGCGGAAGGTCTGTTTCGATGCGTAGTGGCCGGCGCTTGACGCGAGTTCGATACTGAAGGCCTCGTCATCATCGGCAAGTTCGGTTTCGGCAGGAAGGGCGGAGTATCGCTCGAGTTGGCTGAAGATATGCAGCATCCCCTGGATAAGCCGCTCCTCGTCGGCATCCTTTATTTCATACAGACGGCGGTCGGTCACCACGATGGCGAGTTTCTCGATCCATTCACGCTTTGATGCGGAGGGAGCCTTGATGCGTTCCAGGAAGGCCCGTGTCTTGGGAGGGAGCACACCCGGAGATATCCGGCCGTAGCGCTCCCTCAGCACGGGGATATAGGTGTCGAATCCGTCCGGGAGTCCGAGATGCCCTGCGATCCGCTCTTCGATACGGTCGATCAGGTTGTCGTAGCATTGCGTGAGCTCGCGGATGCTGCAGCGTATCATGTCGAGGTACCGGCCGATGAACTCAGCGCCATTCAGTTCGCGGTAACCGAAGGCGGCCGGGAGGTCGTCGAAAAACGCCTTGGCCGGATCTTCGGCCGATGCCAGGACATCACGGAATCTGACCGTACAGGGAGAATCAAACTTGCGTGTGGCGCGGGCATACGGGTTGAGGCTCCGGTAGAAGCGGAAGAAGGGTTTTACGGTCTCAAGAAGCGAATCAGAGGATACGGCCACTTCTTCATCCTTGGCGAGCAACTGCCGGTAGCGTCTGAAGAATTCCAGACGTATGCCCGACACCCTGTAGGTCCTGACCGTGAATCCTGCAAGCCGCTTCTGCATCAGTTCGAATACTTCCCTGTTGATGGCCAGCACGTAGGTATTGCCGTTGTAAAGGGCAAGCTGCTGCTGGTTGATGTAGATGAAGATCGGTATCCAGAAGTCGATCACCCCCTGTTTCACCCCGTATGGGGCGCTCCGGAGAGTCCCGGCAAGTTCGGTCAGCGGGCGGGGCTTGTCGGCAGCACTTTCAAGAAACTCCATCGAGGCATCCCACAGCGGCCGCAGACCGGCGCTCTGCGGCGCCCCGAGCACCCACTGTCCGCCGGCATCCGGCCGGTGCATCCCCGACTGGCGAAGCAGTGTGTGATAGATGGTCCTCTCCGGAGGGAATCCCTCTATGCCGAAATCCGGAAGATGACTGCCGCGCAACATGGCATCCAGCAGATTCACACGGGCCAGCGATATGGCGGAACTCACCTTGTGGCGGTTGATCAGTTCGTTGCGCAGCACCGGTGTCCGGGCATATGCCTCATCGGCCACCCGCGACAGCATCCGGTTGAAGTCGCGCACCGACTCCACCGGCTGCACGTCCCCTCTGAAATACCACCTCACATCATCAGCACCCGAGGTGAGGGCGCGCCCTATCATCCCGTCAAGCGATGCGGTCTCATACTGCAGCTGCCGCTCTATCTCGGATGAAGCCACATGATCGTCGATGGCTACGGTATCGCGGAGGTATTCAAGTTTTCTTATTTCATGCAGACGGCGGCGTATTTCAGCCGTATTGCGGAAGTATCCGTATACGCAGGCCACCGCATTCTCCGAGGCCGATACCGCCGCCACATCCCGCTCCATCTCCCCGGAGGGGAATACGAGCTGTATGCAGCCGTCGGTCACGCCTGACGGCGCGACGGCTACCGGAGCATTGACCACTCTGTATTCGAAATAGCGGGGGGTGCCGGTACGGTAGTAGGAGGCATATGCCAGGGATACTTTCCGCCTTATGTAGCGGGAGAGTTCCTCTACGGTCAGCATCGGTTCCGGCACCACTGCCGAGGCCTTGTACAGTTCATCCTCTATGTTGATGTCGGTCCCTTCGTAGAGTATATACTGCCCCTTATAGCGGGCGAACCGGATGATTTTCCTGCGCGACAGCACTTCGAGCACAGCCGCCGGATCCGTCAGCCCGAGGGCATGGCGTCCGTAGGTGTCAAGGAATGCATCGTCAAGGCGCACTCCTTTGAAGAATATGTTGACCAGTCCGATGCTCTTTATCATCCGGCGGCACGCCTCGGTCATGCTGTCGTCCAGATCCGCCCCTTCCGCACGCTCAAGGGCCACTCCCAGCGCACGCCACCCCATTGAGTCGGAGTTTACGGCTGAAAGGGCTGAATAGAAGTTGTAGGCGATATAGTCATACAGTTCGGCAAGGCTGTAGGTCAGCCCCGGCGAGGCATCAAACCGCTTCACCGACCGCGTGCCGCTGTCGGCGAGGAACGAGAAGAGGGTGCGCTCGTTCTGCCCGTAGCGCTGTATGGCCATCGTCAGGCAGACGGCCGACACGGCATCCAGCGGATACATGCGCAGGGCCGTGGCATAGTCGAGCCCTTCGGGCACTATCCGGCTCTGTCTGCCCAGATCGTAAATCCGCCGCACCCCCTCCACCTCAGCCGGAGCATCTCCGGCCGGGCCGATACGCCGGGCCGTGAGGGCAAGCAACTGCTCCACGGGCTCGGCGAATACTATCTCCCTGAAACGCCCCTTTACTTTATGCCAGTCATAACGCTGGGTCTCTGTAAGCGGCGAGGCATATGTGCCGAAGTTCTGATGCAGTGTGGTCAGCAGGATCATGCGCCGGGAGGGGAGATTGACGAATTCCGCAAGTTGCTGCAGGAAGTAGATTTCGCGCTCGGGTTCGTTCTTGGCGGCATATTCCAGCACTTTGCCGAATTCGTCGATTACGATAAGCAGCATCCCGCCGCGGCGGTGTATCTGTTCATAGCGTTCCTTCAGGCACTGAAGCACATCACGCCCGTGGCAATTGAGTCTGCCGGTCAGCAACCTGCTCAACGGAGCATACTCACCCACTATGTTGATGCACTCTACTTCGGCCTCCTTCCCCAGCACATCAGGATTGACTATGCCGCCCCCGCGCCGCGCCATATCATCCTCAAGGGCGAGGATAAAGCTCGACTTGCCGGTGCCGTATGTGCCGATTATGGAGAAGCAATGATGTCCGCTCCTGTATCCGCTCATGATGCTTCCGGCTGTCAGGCGGGCATTCTCGGTCACCACATAATTTATATCTGAAAGGCGGTTGAGTTCTATATTGACTGATGGCACGTATCTCATAGCATTCTGTAATAATAGTCGAGGGCCTCTATGCTTGGCCTGTTCTGCAGGAACTGCACGTTTTTGATTCCGCTGTTGTCGGAGTATACCAGCAGGTCGGGATAAGCCTCGGCCAGCAACCGCACTGTCTCTATCAGTTCGGTAAGCGGCAGACAGAATATGAGTGCCAGCCGCTGCAGATGGTCGAGCGAAAGGGTATTGTCGTCACCTTTCATGCGCAACATGGCGAATAGCACCACCTCCTTCCGGAGCTCGGTCTGCCGCACGCTTCTGAACGCATACCGCTCCCCTCCCTGATGCACTATCAGATTCAGCCCGATCAGCAGCGATGAAAAGTCCTCTATGGATTTCAGGTCACCGGGCGCCACGTAATTCCTTAGCAGTACGCCCATGTCTTTGCGGACGGTATTGAGGTTGAACACGTTTTTCTGTTCCGGCACACTGCATTTTCGGCGTATGAAATTCTCAAGATCCGTCTTTGTGAATTGCCGCCTCTCTCTCTGCATATGCTCAAATAGAAGGGAATATATGCTTGCAGTGCCCTGCCATACCAGTAGGAAGTGGAGCACCCACAGGGTTGTTTCATCCTCGGCAAACGGATCGCACCCGGCTTCGGTATCGAATATATAGCGGGCTATGGGCTGCAAACGGTCGTCATGCGTCAGGCCGAATGCACGCAACCAGTAGCGTATCGACGCGACCATGTTCTTGCCGACCCCAAGTTCCACTACGGCATTCTCATCAGTGAAACGCAGCCCGGCAAGCAGATAATCATACCCCTTTTTCAACCATAATGACTTGCATGTGAATGACTCATGCCCGGAAAAACTGTATCTGCTCAAGACGTTGGAATGTTAGTTTGAATCACACTCTCTAAGTTAGAGAGTGTGA
>CAMWRH010000072.1 GCA_947176605.1 uncultured Porphyromonadaceae bacterium | reverse complement strand
GGAGCCACATACACCTGCACCACTTCGGCACCCTCTCTCGCCCCGGTATTGCTTACAGGCACACTGAGCGTATAGCTGCCTCCGGCCGGGAGATCGCCCGGTGTAAGCACGGGCTCTCCTATCGTGAAGTCGGTATAGCTGAGTCCGTGACCGAAGGGGAAGTTGACGTGCGAGGGGTCAAGGCGGTCGGTGTGGCGGTAGCCCACGTTGAGCCCTTCGCTGTAGGTCACCGTTCCGTCCACGCCGGGATACATCGCGGCATCTCCGGTGGCATGGGGGGCATAGTCGGTCAGTTCTCGTGCAAAGGTGATGGGGAGGTGCCCCGAGGGGTTCACCTCGCCGAAAAGCACGTCGGCCAGGGCATTTCCGGCCTCCGAACCCACATACCACCCCTGCACCACGGCCGGCACCCTGTCGAGCCAGGGCATGGCATAGGCATTACCCGTGAGTCCTACTACCACCAGATTCGGATTGGCGGCGGCAAGCGCCTCTATCACTTCGTTCTGACCATAGGGGAGGTCAAACGACAGGCGGTCGGCCCCTTCGGCATCCTGATGGTCGGATTTGTTGAGTCCGCCGATGAAAATCACTGCGTCGGCCTCGCGTGCCGCCTTGACGGCATCGGCCACGAGCTGCGCGGCAGAGCGGCTGTCGGAAAGGTCCTGACCTGTGGTGACGCCGTTGTATTCACCCGTCACGTCACCCACATATCCGCGTTCATATGCCACATCGATGCCTTTGGCAGCCGCCATGGCGCGAATCCCGTCAAGCGGGAGCGTCTCTCGCTGCACTTTGAGTGAACTCGATCCGCCACCTACCGTCATCATCTTGATGGCATTCTCTCCCACCACCAGGATCCGGCGCGTCTTGTCGGGAAGTATCGGCAGCAGGTCGCGGTCGTTCTTAAGCAGCACGATACCCTCGCCGCCGATGCGGCGTGCGGCTGCATAATGCTCGTCGCTGTTGAGCGAGCCGTAGGGGCGGTGGCGGTCCATCTCGGTGCGCATGATGAGGCGCAGCACACGGCGGGCCTTGTCGTCGAGCCCCTCGACGGGGAGACGTCCCTCGAGTATCATCTGTTCGTATGGGCGGGCGAGATAATAGTCGTCGTAGGCATTGCTGGCTCCCCAGTTGAGTCCGTTGGTCCAGGAACCGAATTCCATGTCGAGACCGCCTACGGCCACTTTCTCCGTATTGTGCACCGCTCCCCAGTCGGAGAGGGCCACGCCGTCGAATCCCCAGTCGCCTTTGAGTATGTCGAGCAGCAGGGTGGGATTCTCGCAGGCATGGTTGCCGTCATATTTGTTGTAGCCGGGCATTATGCTCCACGCTCCGCCGTCGACGATGGCTGCACGGAAGGCGGGGAGGTAGATCTCATGGAGCGTGCGGTCGTCGACGTGCACGTCGACATGGTCGCGGTCGGCCTCCTGGTTGTTCAGGGCATAGTGCTTCACGCAGGCCGCCACGCCGTTGGACTGCACCCCTTTCACGTATGGCACCACCATACGGGAGGCCAGCAGCGGGTCTTCTCCCATGTATTCGAAGTTGCGTCCGTTGAGGGGTGTGCGGTAGATGTTGACGCCCGGCCCGAGCAGTACGTTTTTGTTGCGGTAGCGGGCCTCTTCCCCTATCGATCTGCCGTAGAGGAGCGACATTTCGGGGTCCCAGGTGGCCGCAAGGCATGTCA
This sequence comes from uncultured Porphyromonadaceae bacterium, assembly GCA_947176605.1. GTDB lineage: Bacteria > Bacteroidota > Bacteroidia > Bacteroidales > Muribaculaceae > Lepagella. The sequence continues at coordinate 10,465 of CAMWRH010000072.1, read as the reverse complement.
GGGCCGGGAATGCCACGCAGGAGTCGTTGGTGGCTCCGGCCTGTTGCCATTCGTCCCATAGCACGTCGGGGCGTATGCCGTGCGGACCGTCGGTGCACCACAGCCCCGGTATCCCGAGACGCTGCACGCCTGGCGAACTGAATTTACTCTGCGCGTGGATGATACCGATCTTTTCTGCCAGTGTCATCCGGGATAGCGCATCCTCCACGCGCTCTTCGAGCGGAGCCGTATCATCGAGGTAGAGCGGTGTTTCGGCCGGATAGGCGGCCGCTCCTGTCAGCAGGAGCGACACGCCGGCCAATTGTAGAACTATATGATTCGCTGTTTTCATCTCTTTCTGTTATGTCGGGTTTGCAGGTTGCTGCGGCAAGACTGCGGGGGGAGAGTTTCAGTAGGTGCGGGTGGCGCTGCAGACGGCCTTGGCTTTCTGCCCTCCTACCGTAAACTCGAAGTCTCCTTTTTCAAGAATCCATTTCCCGTCGTAGCCCACGAATGCGAGGTCGGAGGCGGGAAGCGTAAAGCTTACTGTCTTCTTTTCGCCGGGACGGAGCGATACCTTGTCGAAGCGGCGTACGCGGAGCACGTCGGGAGTGACCGAGGCCACCAGATCGCTCGAGTAGAGTATCACGGGTTCCATACCCTCGACCTTTCCGGTGTTGGTCACATCGACGGTGATGGTGAGGGTGTCGTCGGGGGTAAATTCGGATTTGTCGACCCGCAGGCCGGAGTATTCGAATGTGGTGTAGCTCAGTCCGTAGCCGAAGGGCCATTGCACGTCGATTGTGGCGTCATAGTCGTAGGCACCGGCCATGGTCTCTACGGTCTCGCAGGGTTTGTGGTCGTAGGTGGCCAGGGCGTTGATCCATTTGGGGTAGGTGATGGGGAGCTTGGCGCTGAAGTTGCGTTTGCCGCTGAGCAGCATGGCGAGGGCATCGCCGCCGTAGTTGCCGGGGAGCATCACATCGACCACAGCGCGCGCCAGGGGTTCGATTTCGCGGATTATGCGGGGCCGACCCTCGTTGAGCACGAGCACTATCGGTTTGCCGGTGGCGGCAAGGGCCTTTACGAGGGCGGTCTGGTTGGCGGAGAGGTGGAGGTCATTGGTGTTGCCGGGAGTCTCGCAGTAGGAGTTTTCACCCACGCAGGCCACGATCACGTCGCAGCTTCGGGCGGCTGCCACGGCCTTTTCGATACGGAGATTCTGCTCAAGTTCCCATTTGCCGTAGTCGGGCACGTAGTCCATACCCTTTTCGAGCACCACGGATGAGGCGCCGAATTCATTTACCATGGCTTCGTAGATGGTGTTGTAGGCCTCGTGGAAGCGGGCTTCGTCGGTGCCCTGCCAGGTGTACGACCATCCGCCGTTGAGCGCACGCATCGAGTCGGCGTTGGGTCCGGTCACGAGTATGCGTTGCCCCTGTCGCAGCGGCAGAAGGTCGCCTTCGTTCTTGAGGAGCACTTCGCTCTGCACGGCAAGTTCGAGGGCTTCGGCCGCATGGTCGGGGCTGCCGAAGAGGGGGTAGTCCTTAAGGTCGGTCACGGGGTGCTCGAAGAGACCGAGGCGGAGCTTGAAGCGGATGATGCGGCTTACTGCATCGTCGATGCGCTCGCGGCTTACCTTGCCTTCCTCTACGAGTTCCTTCAGGAGCGTGCAGAATTCCATATCGTAGGGGGTCATCGACATGTCGACTCCGGCGTTGATGGCCAGCATGATGGCTTCCTTGTAGTCGGCAGCCACGTGGTCGCGTTTCCAGAGGTTGTGGATGTCGGCCCAGTCGGTCACTATCATGCCGTCCCAGTCGAGCCCTTCCTTGAGCCAGCCGGTGAGCATCTCATGGTTGGCGTGGAAGGGGACTCCGTTGTTGACTCCGGAGTTGACCATCACTGAGAGGGCCCCGGCTTCGATGGCCATTTTGAAGGGGGTGAAGTATTTCTCGCGCAGGTCGACGGGGTTGATTGAGGTGGGTGTGCGGTCTTTGCCGCTGACGGGTGAGCCGTAGGCCATGTAGTGCTTGAGACAGGCTCCGACGTTTTTCTGTCCGATATGGTTGGGGTCATTCCCCTGGTACCCTTCGACCATGGCCACGGCCATGGCACCGTTGAGGTAGGGGTCTTCGCCGAAGCTCTCCCATATGCGGCTCCATACGGGATTGCGGCCAAGGTCCATGACGGGGTTGTAGACCCACGGTATGTCGCAGGCGCGGCTCTCGTAGGCACAGATTTCGGCGCCACGGCGCACGAGGTCGCGGTTCCATGAGGCGGCCATGTTGATTTCCTGGGGGAAGAGGGTGCCGCCGATGGTGTAGGTGGTGCCGTGGTTCTGGTCGACACCGAATACGTCGGGCACTCCGATGTATTTCATCGAGGCGTCCTGGATGCCCCCTATCAGTCGGCGCCATGTCTCCACGTCCTGTGCGCATCCGCCTGCTGTGTTGAGCACGGATCCTACGCGGTACCGGTCGAATGCGGTGCGGAGTTTTACGCTGTCGAGCACTATGCGTCCGTCCTGAAGCGAATCGGCGCATACGAGGTCGACCACGATCTCGCACATCTGCCCTACCTTGTCGTCGAGCGACATGCCGCCTACGATCTTTTTTACCTGTGATTCAATCTCGGCATCGGCCGGTATGGCCGGCTGCGCCGCGCCAGGCTGCCCGGAAGAGGAGCACCCTCCGAGAAGGGCCAATGCCAGTGAGAGGATTCCGAAATATTTCATGTTGTCGTTGCTATGTGTTTGTATTGTCTGTCCGGCTGATTTTATGTGGTGATATGCCCCGGAGCCGCGGCGCCACTAAGATCCGACGCCTTCAGCCCCCCGGGCCACTTGACTTCGCTAAATTACTAATTATACCGACTCGGCGCGTGCATACACCCCTAAAAAGTAAACCCACATCCTCCCTGCATTCTATACACTATTGATTTACTGACAGTTACCACACTTCCCCAATCTCATCACGGTAAACGGCAGGGAAACCCCACAGCCGGGATTTATAGTTAATTTATGTAAAATAACTGCCGGATATTTTTGTAATCTGTAAATATTTTCTAATTTCACGTATCTTAACCTCACACTTCTCCCCTCCCCCACACCCTGTGCGGCCCGTGCAAGCCTGACTGCCCGCCACGATGGCGCATGCCGCAATCTTACCGCCCTACAGATACCATGCATCATACCGATTACCTTTCTACCTTCTTTAGGCGCACCTTCGGCGCCATGATTCTGCTGATTCTGCTTGCAATGCCTTTTCCGGCTGCGGCTGCAGGGCTGCAGGCCGTGAAATCAAATTCGGCGTTGCTGACGCGCCTTGATTCGCTGATCTCCAACCATGACCGTATAATCGCCGCCAAGGAGGCGCGCATAGCGCGTCTGCGCACATCGTATGCCGATGCCGTAAGCGACCGGCGCCGGCTCGAGGCGGCACGCACGCTCTACCGGGAATATCAGGTCTATGATCCTGATTCGGCCATGCATTACGCCCGCACGGCTTCCGCTCTGGCCATGCGCACTGCTCCCCATGATGCCGATCTGCTGGCTTCCTGCCGCCTTGACGAGGCTTTTATATATGCCACCCAGGGATTTCCAAAAGAGGCGGCCGCGCTGCTCGACCAGATCGATCCCGGGTCGCTGTCGCAGCAGATGAAGATACGCTTCTATGAGGTGGGGCAGTATCTGTATTCGAGCGAGTCGCTCTTTGTCGACGAGGGGAAGGATAAGCATCATCCCGCTATTCTGAAGGCGAATGCATACCGGGATTCTCTGGTGCGCCTTGATCCCGACCATCTCCCGGAAATGCTTTGGGCGCCGATTGCGATGCAGATCGATTCGGATGATTACAAGGCTCCGCTGAAGGAAGTGGAACTGCTGGAGCAGACTGTGAGGAAGGCTTCCGAACCATCGCGCGAGAACGCCATCAATGCCTATTGGCTCGCCAGGCATTATGAGTCGGTGGGCGATGATGAGAAGATGGTAAGGTATATGACTTTGGCGGCCATCTATGATGCTGAAATCGAGAACCGTGAGATTGCCGCCATCACCGAACTGGCCAACTGGCTCTTTGCCCACGGCGACCTCGACCGGGCGTATACATATCTGATATACAGCAGCGACCAGGCTGCCGCCTATCATAACCGTGCGAGGGTGATGAATGTAGGCTCGACGCTCCCGGCTGTGCGCGAGGCGTATCTTAAGGCGCTCGCCGTGCGCGACCGCAGGCTGCATATATATCTGTGGATTCTGGTGGCGCTGGCCGTAGGTCTGGCTGTGAATGTGGCCTTTATCGTGGTGGATAACCGCCGCCTGACCCGTGCGCGCCGCGAGCTGACGGAGGTCAACGCGAAGCTGGAAGATTCCGTCAAGGCCCGCGATGAGGCGATCAAGGCGCTTGAAAAGGCGAATGTGGCGCTGTCGGATGCCAATAAGGTGCTGTCGGAAAGCGATAAGGTGAAGCTCGGGCTGGTGACGCTGGCCTTCCAGCTTACTTCGGAATATATCAATGCCATCGATGACTTCCGTAAGAAGCTGCTGCGCAAGTTCCGCCTTAAGGAGTATGTGGAGCTGGGTGTGATGCTCAACGATCAGGAACTGATCCGCGAGCAGTATAAGGATTTCTATGTGGCTTTCGATCACACGATACTTTCCATCTTCCCCGATTTTGTGGAGGAGTATAATGCCTCGGCCACGGAGGAGGCACGCTTTGATCCGGAACAGGTGAAGAAGTCGCAGACGCTGAATACGCGCCTGCGCATACATGCGCTGCGCCGCCTCGGTGTCGATAAGAGCGCCGACATCGCCAAGATGCTCAATGTGTCGATCCGCACTGTCTACAACAACCGCTCCTGAGCCCCGGCCGCCCCTCCCGACTCCCCCGTTTTGATATCCGCACCTCTGCCGACACCCCCGACCGGGCCTCGGCAGAGGTGAAATTTTTACCCGCGTGCAACCGCCAATACGCTGATTTTCAGCTGAAAGTACATGATAAAGTTTACCGCATCGTTACCCACCCCGAATATTATAATTAGGAGTCATTAACTTTGCGGCAAAATTTTTCACATTTCTACAATCAATCCCTACGACATGGAAAACTCAAGACATCTTTCCATCCGGCGTCTGCTGACGCTCCTCGGACTGGTCTGGCTCGTTTCGCTTTCGGCCCGGGCGCAGGAAGTGACGACTTACGGCACTGTCACTGATGAGACCGGCGAGCCGCTGATCGGCGTGACAGTCATGGTGGAGGGCTCGGCCAATGGTCAGAGCACCGACATCGACGGCAATTACAGTATCAAGTCGGCCTCCGGCTCGCGGCTTGTATTCTCTTATGTGGGCATGGCCTCGCAGACGCTCCCGGCACGCGGCGGGGAGATGAATGTGCAGCTTAAGCCTACGAGCAGCACGCTCAATGATCTGGTGGTCGTGGGCTACGGCGTGCAGAAGAAGAGTGACGTGACGGGCGCCATATCTAAAATCGATGGCGACGAACTGGAGAATCTCACTGTCAATAACCCCACGGCGGCGTTGGCCGGCAAGACGTCAGGCGTGCAGGTGGTGAGCACCGGAGGCGCCCCCGGCACTGCTCCGACCATCCGTGTGCGCGGATATTCCTCTAACTCTGATATGGCCCCGCTCTATGTGGTGGATGGCGTGCGCCTCTCCGACATCTCGGGTATCGACCCGTCGCAGATCGCTTCGATCGAGGTGCTGAAGGATGGCGCTTCGGCGGCTATCTATGGCGCCCAGGCCGGCAACGGTGTGGTGCTGATCACTACAAAGGGAGCCGACAAAAACTCCCGACAGGGCTCGATACGGTATGATTTCCAGTATGTAAATGAGTCGGTAGGGCATCGCCCGGCCATGCTTAACGCGCAGGAGTACATGACGTATCTCACCGAGGCCGGCGTATTTACGGCTGATGCGTATCAGGCTCTGGGCTGGAACGGCCAGACCGATACCGACTGGATCGATGTGGCTTTCGGCACCGGCCAGCAGTTTAAGCATACTTTCACGTTTGAAGGCGCAACCGACAAGGGTTCGCTGCTGGCATCCATCTCTTATCTTGACAACGACGGCCCGGTGCGCGGCAATTCGGATTATTACAAGCGCCTGTCGGGCAATATCAATGCCGACTATCAGATCAAGCCCTGGTTTAAGATCGGCACTACCGCCATCCTGGAGCGCTGGCAGACCCAGGCGGTAAGTACTTCCGACGGATGGGGCGCGATGCTTACCTCTATCTATGCGATGGATCCGCTGACCCCGGATCTGGTCAGCGAGGCCGATCTGTCGAAGTATTCCAACATGATGGCCCATGCCGGCGAACTGCTGAAGAACGAGGATGGTCTCTATTACGGTATCTCGAATTTCTATACCGGCGAGCAGGTGCATCCGATGATCATACGCGACCGTGCGACTGACAAGAGCAACGGATTCAATGTCACCGGTTCGGCCTATGCGCTCTTTAATCCGTGGCAGCCGCTGACGTTTACCTCGCGTTTCGGATATAAGCTCTCGGGCACGCATCAGAGCCATTATGAGGTGCCTTATTTCGGCTCGGTACAGGCCAACAGCCCCAATCTCTCGCTCAATGCGCAGGACGGCACCGGCATCTACTATCAGTGGGAAAACTTCGTCAACTATAACCAGACTTTCAATGAGCTGCACAATGTGACGGCCATGGCAGGTCTGTCGTTCCAGAAGGATATCTATTCCTGGACCTACGGCTCGGCCAATCAGAAGGATGATATCCCGGCTATCCCGGTCAATGACCCTGAGCTGTGGGGATACCTCGACTATGCCAATGCCGATGCCACGAAGGGTGTAGGTGGCGGCGAGAATGTGAGCACGCAGTATTCATGGTTCGCCCGCGTGGGTTACACCTACGACAATAAGTATATGATCCAGGCCTCTGTGCGTGGCGACGCCTACGATAATTCGCGCCTGCCGCTGACCAACCGCTGGGGCTATTTCCCCTCAGTCAGCGCCGGCTGGACCATCTCGCAGGAGGATTTCATGGGATGGAGCCGTCCGGCCATGGATTTCCTGAAACTCCGCTTCTCGTGGGGTAAGAACGGTTCGGTAGCTCCGCTGGGCAACTATTCGTATGCATCGGTAATCGGCCCCTTCGATGCCGGAAACTTCGGCTGGGGACAGTGGAACAATGCCGTGTGGAGCTGGAATACTTCGGGCAATTATACATGGGTCAACGGCAACGGCCCGACTACCATGGGTAACCCCGAACTCTCCTGGGAAACGATGACGCAGTGGGACCTCGGTCTTGACGCACGTTTCTTCAACAACCGTCTGACTTTCGCTTTCGATTATTTCCATAAGACTACCGACGGCCTGCTCGTGTCGGGCGTGGTGCCCACGCTGTCGCTGGGTGGCGTGACCTCGCCGATCAATGCCGGCGGCGTGCTCAATGAGGGTGTGGAGTTCGATCTGGGATGGAAGGATAATGTGGGTGGTTTCTCCTACAGCGTAAATGCCAATCTGTCGACGCTGCGCAATAAGGTGACAAAGCTCCACCCCACGGTGCCCATCATCAATGGCACGACTTTCTCGAATATCGTGATGACCCGCTTCGAGGTGGGCGAGAAGGTATGGCATTTCTACGGATATGACTATGCCGGTGTGGATCCGGAGACCGGACGCGCCCTCTATTGGGTGGAACGCGACGGACAGCGCGTCACGACCGACGCTCCCGATGAGAATGATAAGACCAACATCGGCGACGCGATACCCGACGTGACCCTTGGCATCAACATCTCGATGGCATATAAGAATTTCGACCTGAATATCAATGGCTCGGGACAGTTTGGCAATCAGATGTACATGGGCATCCAGCGTCAGGACCGCCTGCAGTCCAACCGTATGCGCGAGATATTCTACACCGACCGCTGGACTCCGGAAAACACCAACGCTTCCGTACCGGCTGCGGCTGCCATCAACCAGGGCTCCGATGCCGAACGCTATCTCTTCTCGTCGGCCCAGGTATATGACGCCTCTTTCTTCAAGATCCGCCAGATACAGCTCGGATATACGCTGCCGAAGAGCTTCACGCGCAAGTTCTTCGTGGAGAATCTCCGCGCATACATCTCGCTCGACGACTTCTTTACCATTACTTCCTATAAGGGATTTGACCCGGAGGTATCGGCCGGCACGGGCGCAAGCCAGGGCCTCGACATGGGCGGATATCCGGTGACACGCAAGTTCTCCGTAGGTTTTAATGTGACGTTCTGATCCCTCGTCAGCCCCCTCCCAGATCACATGCAGTCTCAACCAAAACACTGAATTACAATGAGAAAATCCATATATGCACTTCTGGCCGCCTCTGCCATGGGCCTGGCCTGCGCAAGCTGCTCGGATGAGCTCGACATCCCGCAGAAGGGTGTCTACCCCACCGACACCTATTACCATACCGATGAGGAGGTATCCACCGGTCTGGCCCTGTCGATGGCCTATATCAACAATATGGCCTTCGAAATCATCCAGTCGATCAACTGTCTGAGCGACGATGTGTGGCCCGGCGGCTCCAACTCGGGCGACCAGCCCGGTCTGCACCAGTTCTCCGGCTTCTATATCTCTACGGAGAATGATAAGGTATACAATATCTATTCCTTCTGCTATCGACTGATATATTTCTCCAATGTTCTGATCGAGAGCATCGAGGGTAATGAGAACCCTACGGCTTACATGAAGTCGTGCCGCGCCGAGGCCTATTTCCTGCGCGGATGGGCGGAGTTCTATCTCGGCACTCTGTGGGGCACCCCTCCGGTCGTGGATCACGTGCTGCAGCCCGATGAGTATGAGTCGGTCACCAATTCCCAGCCCGGCGAGATGCTCGAACAGGCAGCCTCCGATTTCCGCACAGCCATCGATTCAGGCTGTCTGCCGGAAAAGACCGCCCTCGGCGATATCGAGAATATGGCCCATTGCACTCTTGGCGCCGCCCAGGGATTCCTCGGCAAGACATATCTCTTCCAGAAGAAGTATAAGGAGGCCCACGAGGTGCTCGACCAGATCATCAATTCGGGTAAGTACGACCTCTACCGTGGCGACTATGCCGATATCATCAAGGCTCCCTCAAACTGGAGCGATGAGGGCATATTCGAAATCAACTGCCCTCCCAACCAGACGGATGCCACAGCCGTGCCGCTGATGAGCTACGTGTATCTCTACGCCGGATGGCGTGAGGATTTCTTCGATTTCTCGCAGATGAACCCGGGATTCGATAATTTCAACACCACCGGCTACGGTTTCTTCAATCCTACCGGACGTCTGGCCGAGGCGCTGATAAAGAGCGACGGTGCCGATGGCTACCGCACCACCAGCGTCATCAAGGACCAGGATTATGTGCAGAACGTAATGGGTATCGCGAAGAAACCGAATGCTCCGGCCCACGGCCACGGCCTGTACTGCGGCTGGAAGAACCGTTATGAATGGAGCGACGTGTCGCTCAACTGGGGCGGTTGGTCACCTTTCCCGGCCACGAATTTCCGTTTCATGCGATATGCCGAGGTGCTGCTCAGCGCTGCCGAGGCCCATTTCAACGATGGCAACACCGGACTGGCTCTGAATTATGTCAATCAGGTGCGCGACCGCGCCCGGGCTCCCCTCTACACTTCGATCAATATGGATAAGATCAAGCTCGAACGCCAGGTGGAACTCTGCATGGAGGGTCAGCGCTACATGGACCTCGTGCGCTGGGGCGATGCGGCTACCGTACTCGCCACCCAGGGACGCGACATAGAGCAGCTCGACATCGACGCGCAGGGCAACTGGATACTCACCCCCGATGCCGCCTCCGACCCCACCTACGGCTTCAAGCAGGGAGTCAACGAACTTCTCCCCTTCCCGCAGCGCGAAATCGACCAGAACCCCAACATCCGCCAGAACCCCGGCTACTGATTCACCCACCAGCCCGACTCCCGGCTGCAGAATCCCCCACCGGAATCCCGGCTACTGATTCACCCACCGGAGGCCTTCAGGCCGAAACCGGCTAAGAGCATCGCGAATCCCCCGCGCGCCAGCTTTTTGGAGCACCACAGGGCCTTCAGCCCTGTGGCCCCTCCTGCCCCCGAGCTTCAGCGAAGGGGAAGCCCCTATCAACCACTGACACAGCAGAACTCCCCGTGCGGCACCGTTAGCCACACGGGGAGTTCCCATTTCCTTACGTTTCAATAAAACCGGATCAGTCAGCAAGCATGCCGGAGAGGCACGCCGGGCAGAGGCATCAGTCAGGCTCCTCGACAAAATCCTCCTTACCCACGCCACATACCGGGCACACCCAGTCATCAGGGATATCCTCAAACGCGGTACCGGGAGCGATACCACCTTCCGGGTCGCCCACTTCCGGATCATAGATCCAGTCACAAACTTCACAACGATACTTCTTCATAGCAATAAAGATTAAAATTAAGATTAGCAACTGCCACTACAACGCCCCCTCCCCTCCAAAAGTTCACACGCCCC
>CAMWRH010000071.1 GCA_947176605.1 uncultured Porphyromonadaceae bacterium | reverse complement strand
CATCATGGAAGTGGCATGGCAGGCTCACTTCGTGACCAACATGTTCATCCGCCCCTCTGAGGAGGAACTGAAGGACTTCAAGCCCGACTTCGTAGTATTCAACGCTTCGAAGGCTAAGGTGGAAGACTACAAGGAGCTCGGCCTCAACTCCGAGACTGTAGTGGCCTTCAACATCAAGGAGCGTCAGCAGGTGATCCTCAACACTTGGTACGGCGGCGAAATGAAGAAGGGTATGTTCTCTATGATGAACTACTTCAACCCCCTCCGCGGCATCGCCTCCATGCACTGCTCGGCCAACACCAACATGGACGAGACTTCAACTGCAATCTTCTTCGGCCTCTCCGGCACAGGTAAGACTACTCTTTCGACCGACCCGAAGCGCAAACTCATCGGCGACGACGAGCACGGCTGGGACGACGAGGGCGTATTCAACTACGAAGGCGGCTGCTACGCTAAGGTAATCAACCTCTCCAAGGAGAACGAGCCCGACATCTACGGCGCAATCAAGCGCGACGCGCTCCTCGAGAACGTGACTGTAGAGGCCGACGGCACTCCCGACTTCGCCGACAAGAGCGTCACTGAGAACACCCGCGTATCTTACCCGATCTATCACATCGAGAACATCGTGAAGCCCGTATCGAAAGGCCCCGCTGCAAAGCAGGTGATCTTCCTCTCGGCCGACGCGTTCGGTGTGCTCCCCCCGGTAGCTATCCTCAACGATGAGCAGGCTCAGTACTACTTCCTCTCCGGCTTCACTGCAAAGCTCGCCGGCACAGAGCGTGGCATCACAGAGCCCACTCCCACTTTCTCGGCTTGCTTCGGCCAGGCTTTCCTCTCACTGCACCCCACTAAATACGCTGAGGAGCTCGTGAAGAAGATGAAGGCCAACGGCGCCAAGGCTTATCTGGTCAACACAGGCTGGAACGGCACAGGCAAGCGTATCTCTATCCCCGATACCCGCGGCATCATCGACGATATCCTCAACGGCGACATCGAGAAGGCTCCCACCAAGGTGCTCCCCTACTTCGATTTCGTAATCCCCACTGAGCTCCCCGGCGTCAACACCGGTATCCTCGACCCCCGCGACACTTACGCCGACCCGAAGGAATGGGACGACAAGGCCAAGAAGCTCGCTGAGATGTTTATCAACAACTTCAAGAAGTTCGAGACCAACGAGACCGGCAAGAAACTTGCCCAGGCAGGTCCCCACATCTGATTGACTCTCACGCCGACTCAGGCGTAAAAAATAGTAAAATCCCCGAAGTCCATGCGGCTTCGGGGATTTTTTTATCAATTTGACACCGATTTTTTCATTTTTTTCAAATCAAATAGTGAAGATATAAAAAAATTTTCGTACTTTTGGGGCGATAAATTGATTCATTAATCCTAAACCTTATACCTTAAACTTCACATCATGGAAAAAATTGATAATCTCGACCGCCGAATCCTCAACATCATCATGCGCAACGCGCGTATGCCGTCGAAGGATATCGCCGTGCAGTGCGGCGTCAGCCGTGCCGCAATCCACCAGCGCATCGCGCGTCTCGTGGAGATGGGGGTAATCACAGGTAGCGGTTATACCGTCAACCCCCGTAAGCTCGACTTCAATACCTGCACTTATGTGGGTGTGAAGCTCGAAAAGGGCTCTATGTACCGCGATGTAGTAGCCGAGCTCGAAGGTATACCCGAAGTAGTGGAGTGCCACTTCACTACCGGCCCTTACTCGATGCTCATCAAGGTATATGCCAACGACACCTCCCACCTCATGGAGCTGCTCAACGACAAGATCCAGCACATCAAGGGTGTCACCGAGACGGAAACCCTCATCTCTCTCGAGCAGAGCATGAACCGTCAGATCACTATCAAACTCAAAGAGGGTAAATACGACGACCGCCACGAAATCTGATTTCATCACTCTCCCCGGCGGCGCCCGGCTCGCCTCAGCCCCTCTCCCGGGCTGACTCCCAGGCCCGATGCCTCACGCATCCGCCTCCACCCCCGGGCTCCACGGATGCCGGATCTGATCCGGCGGCACGGTCACCGCTCATAGTCATCTCCCCGTCATCATCTGCCAAGCGCCGGGGTGACGGGGAGTAACTGTAAGATTATGAAAAAAGAAACTATATACAGTATATCGGTCGCGCTGCTGCTCGCAGTCGTGGCCTTTATATTTTTCGCTCCCGACGACTTCCGGGGCAATGTGCTGCAGCAGCACGATATCCTGCAGGGTCTGGCCAACGGCCAGGAGGTGCAGCAGTATGAGGCTCAGACCGGACACGCGCCACGCTGGACCAACGCTCTGTTCGGCGGTATGCCCACGTTCCAGATCTCGCCCTCGTACCTCACCAGTACGCTGACGGGATGGATATTCTCCGTCTATACACTCTGGCTCCCCTCGCCGGCCAACCTGCTCTTCGCCATGTTCCTGGGTTTCTTCATCATGTGCCTTTGCATGAAGATGAAGTGGCCCACGGCTCTCTTCGCCTCGCTGGCCTGGGGGTTCTCTACCTATTTCATAATTATTATAGGTGCCGGGCATATCTGGAAGTTTGTCACTCTGGCCTATATTCCTCCGACTATCGGCGGTCTGGCGCTGATGTACAGGGGGAAATATCTCCCGGGCGTGGCGCTGACGTCGCTCTTCGCCACCCTGCAGCTGATGAGCAATCACCCGCAGATGACGTATTACTTCCTCTTCCCGATCCTGTTCATGGTGATCGCATGGGGTGTGATGGCATGGCGTGAGAAGCGGATGCGCCAATGGGGTATCGCCACCGCGCTGGCCGTAGGGGCCGGGGTGCTGGCCCTTGCCGCCAATTCGGCCTCGCTCTACAACAGCTATGAGTATTCGAAGGAGACGGTGCGCGGTCGCGCCACCGACATCGTGGCTCCCGGCGACGACTCTACCGGAGGGATGGACCGCAATGCCATCACGGCCTGGAGCTACGGCATCGACGAGACCATGACGCTCCTGATACCCAACGTCAAGGGTGGAGCCACCATCAAACCCGTAGGCGGACAGAATTCGCTCCTTTCCGTAGCCGATACCGACAAGGCCAACGAGTCGTATCTCTCGCCGCAGGAGATGCAGGTCGTGGGGCAGTTCGGACAGTATTTCGGCGACCAGCCGATGACCAACGGACCCGTCTACGTCGGTGCGCTCGTGCTGCTGCTTGCGGTGCTGGCCATGTTTGTGGCCGATGGCCCGAAGGCCCGTCCCATGAAGTGGGCGCTCTTCGCAGCTCTGATATTCTCCGTATTGCTCTCTTGGGGACATAATTTCCCGGCGCTGACCAATTTCTTTATCGACCATGTGCCGGGCTACAATAAGTTCCGCACTCCGTCGAGCATCCTGGTGGTGCTGGAATTCTGCGTGCCGCTGCTGGCGGCAATGGCGATTAAAAAACTTATCGACACCCCCGATTTCCTTGCCCGTCAGGGATGGACGCTCTACACTGTATTCGGCCTGGGTGCGGCAATATGCCTTATCGGGTGGCTGGCGCCTTCGGTATTCGGTCAGCCCTATTCGGCCCAGGAGATGGAGATGCTCCGCGCTCAGGGTATATTTACCGATCCGGCTTATGCCAATGTGATGGCCACGGTGCGCGATGCGCGTCTGAGCCTTGTGAGCGCCGACTGCGCCCGCTCGCTGATGTATATCGTGGCCGGATTCCTGGTAATCTGGCTCTATCTGCGCGGTGCCTTCAGGCAGCCGGTGCTCTTTGTGTGCGCACTGTCGGCAATTGTGCTCATCGACCTCTTCAGCGTCAATAAGCGCTACGTCAACTCCGAGAATTTCGTGGAGCCGATGCCCCGCACAGAGACTTTTGCCGAGAACGAAGGCGACCGCTTCATATTGCAGGACACCACGGACTACCGTGTGCTCGACATCGCGGAATTTGGCGGCGCGCGTTCCTCTTATTTCCATAAGACCGTCGGCGGCTACCATGCGGCCAAGCTTACACGCTACAACGACCTCATCACCTATCAGATCTCTCCGGCCATAGGGCGCCTCAACGCAGAGGCCCGCAGCAATATGACCCGTCTGCAGACGCTGCAGCAGGATTCTACGGTAAATCCCGACAGCCTGGATTACCGTCTCTTCACATCGCGCGAACCGGTGCTCGACATGCTCAATACGAAGTATTACCTCTATGGCGACTATGCGGAGCAGAATCCGGATGCTCTGGGTAATGCATGGTTTGTAGACAGTATCCGCTACGTGGCCACTCCCAATGAGGAGATGAAGGCTCTTTCTTCGATTAATCCGGCGAGCGAGGCGGTGGCCGATGAGGCGTTCCGCGCCGTGTTGGGCGAAGCCCGCGCCAAGGCGCCGGGCGATACGGTGATACTCACCTCTTACGCACCCGATCGCCTGAAATACCGCACGCGCTCGGCTGCCGGCGGCGTGGCCGTATTCTCTGAAATCTATTTCCCTTGGGGATGGCAGGTCACCCTCGACGGGGAGCCCGTCGAGATGGGACGAGCCGACTATACGCTCCGTGCGCTTCCGGTGCCTGCGGGTGAGCATGAGGTGGAATTCTATTTCAATCCGAAGTCGCTTACCGTCACCAATACGATCGGAGCCGTGGCCGTGGGTGTGATCTTCATCCTTTGTGCCGGGGCTTTGGCCGTGTGGGTGGTGAGGCTGCGTAAAAACCGTAAGTGATCCATGCGCATCCTGCCACGAATAGCCGACGCTTACCGCCGCTGGCGGCATACCCGCGGATTCGGTGTGCATTCACCGTTCGCCTACGCCATCGTGACTGAAGCGCTGTATCCGAGGCGCGGCTACGCTTATTATCTTGAAAACGATGCCCGTCTGGAATCCCCGTCGCCCGGGGAGTCCGGACGGGCACGCGCCATATACCGGCTCTGCATCTTTCTGCGGCAGAGGCACGCCTCGCCGCTGAAGGTGCATCTGATGCCGGAGGCCCCGAAGTGCTACCGTATGGCGGTAAGGCTGGCCGGGGCGCAGATCGCCGGGGAGGCGCACGAGGCGCATTGCCGCATTACCACTCCCGCCATTCTTGCCGAGGAGTGCGCCCTGACCCCTCTGCACGGGCAGCTTATGCTGGCCGGACGCGACATGACAATTCTTATCTCGGGGCGAGATATGGCCCCTACAATCTATACGCTCCCCTGAATGATATGAAGATTTCCGAACATCTGCCCGATTTCGCCCACTATCTGAGTCTGGAGCGCGGTCTGTCGGCCAATACTGCCGAGGGGTATTCGCGTGATGTGCGCCATCTTGCGGAGTATCTCGGCGATTGCGATGACGATGCGCCTGAGGAGGAACCCCGCACGACTCCGGGACCGGCCGGTACGCCGGTATCCGAAGGGGGATCTGCCTCCGGAGGGAATGCCCGCAATCAGGCGGCCGAAGTGGATGAGGGGGTGCTCCATGCGTTTCTGGCATCGCTCCATGACCTGGGACTGAGTCCGGCCTCGCAGGCACGGGTGGTGGCGGCGCTGCGCTCTTTTTTCCGGTTTCTGGTGTCGGAGAAGGTGGTGGAGCGTGACCCGACGGTGCTGCTTGAGTCGCCTAAGGTGGGGCGGATGCTCCCGGATGTGCTGAGTGTGGAGGAGATCGACGCTATGGTGGCGGCCATACCGTGGGAGAAGGAGGAATCAATACGCAATCATGCCATCGTGGAGATGCTCTACGGGAGCGGGCTGCGTGTATCCGAACTGTGCGACATGCGGATCTCGCGCCTCGCCATGACCGAGGGGCTTGCCATCATCGAGGGTAAGGGCTCGAAGCAGCGCATTGTGCCGGTATCTCCCACTGCCCTGCGCTGCATCAATGAGTATCTGGCGGTGAGGCCGGTGCCGAAGACGGCGGCTGATGATGACATACTTTTCCTCAACCGCCGAGGGGCGCGCCTTACGCGGGTGATGGTGTTTATCATCATCAAGCAGCTGGCTGAGATGGCGGGTATCACGAAGAAGGTGTCGCCGCATACGCTGCGCCATAGTTTCGCGACGCATCTGCTCGAAGGGGGCGCCAATCTGAGGGCGATTCAGCAGATGCTGGGGCATGAGTCGATTGCCACTACCGAAATCTATGTGCATCTCGATACTACCCATCTGCGCCGGCAGCTTCTGGAGCATCATCCGCATTACCGGGGAGGTTAGGTTTTAGGCTTTAGGTTTTAGGCTTTAGGTTTTAGGCCGGGGGGCTGGAGCTTTCCCTTCGCTGAAGCTCGGGCGCGGGACTACGAGGCACGGGTTAGGTTTTGGGTTTTGGGCTTTGGGGGGGAGACTTTTTTTCTTGGCTTGCCGATGATTAATCGCTATATTTGCAATATGCTTCGAGTTTTTCCACATATATCCTGCCATTACGCCCGCCGGCTATCGATGTCTTGCCGGGGGCTGTGGTTTGTGCTCCCTCTGGTGCTTATGCTGCTCGGGGGATGCGTGAAGAATGAATTCCGCATGGAGTTCGCTCTGCCTGATTCGGTGACGGCTACTTACCGTATTTCTTATTTCGCTTCTGATCCGCGTGGCGGTCTACAGGTGGAGTCGGCGGTGGCCGTATCTGCCGGCAAGGGGGAGGCTGTAGGGCTTACGCGTTACCCTACGCTGGTGACTGTGAGCCACGGCACTTCACCGATCCCTGCCGCGATATTCTATGCAGAGCGGGGGGATAAGATTATTCTGTCGGGATCCGGGGCCGACCCGGTGGAGTGGAATATTTCTGGGAATAAGCCTACCGAACTGCTTACGCGATGGCGGCTCGACCACCGCAAGGTGATAGAGACTGCTCGACGCGCTGCCCTGCAGGACTCGGCGGCGGCTCCGGCACGCCGGGCGCTTAATAAGGCGGTGGCGGATTTTGTGAAGGAGCATTCCGACTCTCCTGCCGCCCGGCTGCTGCTTTTCGCTTATTTTGACGCGGGTCTCGAGCCCCGTGAGTTTGACTCTCTGTGGCGCTCGCTGCCGGAGGAGAATGATCCGGAGGGGTTTGCTTCGCTGCTTGCCCGCCAGGACCTTAGCGGCATCTCGCCTGCCCTGCAGCCCACTTCGATGAAGGGGGTGGAGGATCTTGTGGTGCAGTCGGCCGACAATAATATCGACACTCTGCGTTTCGCCTCTTCGGGGCATCCGCTTCTGCTGTATTACTGGCAGCGGGGCGACGATGACCGTAATGATCTTACCGACTCTCTGCGCCGTCTGACGCGCTGGCGGCGCGATTCGGCGGAGATGATTATCGCCGATATTTCGCTTAATCCAGACTCTTCGCAGTGGCGCGGCTCGATACGCCACGATTCGCTGTATCACACTGTCAGGGCATTCTCGCCGCGCGGTCTGGCCGACCGCGATGCCGTGCGCTTCGGCGTGACGGGCACTCCATGGTTTGTGGTGGGCGACGGGAAGGGGACCCTGCTATATGCCGGACCGGACGCGGTCCGGGCTTTCGCCTCTTTCCGCAGTCTGCGCCCGAAGAAGGATAAGCCTGACACCGGAAAAGCCGATGCCAAGGATAAGGCTGACGGCAGCAAATCCACCTCTAAGGATAAGGCCGATACCGGGAAAACCGGCAGCAAGAAGGCTGACGGCGGCAAATACGACTGAGCTGACGCAATATACTGTCAACAACATTCCATCCACCCTCAAAAAAACTCCCATCTCCATGATTTCCAAAGTATTCACTGCCGCCATACAGGGCATCGAGGCTATGCCGGTGACGGTCGAGACGCTTGTCGACCGCGGATGCGGTTTTCAGATCGTAGGTCTGCCCGATACGTCGGTGCGCGAAAGCCATCAGCGCATCATTTCGGCCATACGTGAAAGCGGGTTCGAACCCCCGCGCATGAACACGGTAATCAATCTGGCTCCGGCGGATGTGAAGAAGGAGGGGGCGGCTTTCGACCTGCCGATGGCTATCGGTTGCCTGACGGCCTGCAATCAGATTACGGTGCCCGATCTGCCTCGGGTGATGCTGATGGGCGAACTGGCTCTCGACGGTTCGATTCTCCCTGTGAAGGGAGCACTCCCGGTGGCGGTGATGGCGCGGAAGATGGGATTCAGCAAACTGATCGTGCCGGCTGATAATGTGACGGAGGCGGCGGTAGTCAACCGTCTGGAGGTCTATGGAGCCTCGTCGCTGCGCCAGGTGGCGGATATGCTTACGGGGGCGGTGCCGATGGATCCTACGGTGATCGATACGCGTGCGCTTTTTGCCGAGAAAGCGGGGGAGTTTGATTTCGACTTCTCTGAGGTGAAGGGGCAGGAGGGTGTGAAACGCGCTTTTGAGGTGGCTTGTGCCGGCGGACATAATCTGCTGATGATCGGCCCTCCGGGAGCCGGTAAGTCGATGCTTGCCAAGCGTCTCCCCTCGATCCTGCCGCCACTGAGCATGGCGGAGGCTCTGGAGACCACCAAGATACATTCCGTAGCCGGAAAGCTCTCGAAGGGTTCGATGCTCATGACGTCGCGGCCGTTCCGCACGCCGCATCATACGGTGTCGCCGGTGGCTCTGGTCGGAGGGGGTGTGAGCCCGATGCCGGGGGAGATATCGCTTGCGCATAACGGTGTGCTCTTCCTTGACGAATTTCCTGAATTTCCCCGCACCGTTCTGGAGGTGCTGCGCCAGCCGATAGAGGATAGGGTGATCACCGTGTCGCGTGCGAAGTATACGGTGGATTATCCGGCTTCGTTTATGCTTGTGGCTTCGATGAACCCCTGTCCGTGCGGTTATTACGGCCATCCCACGAAGCGCTGTACGTGTCCGGCCGGAGCGGTGTCGCGCTATATGAGCCGGATTTCGGGTCCGCTGCTCGACCGCATCGACCTGCAGGTGGAGATTCAGCCTGTGGCATTCGATGAACTGGCATCGCGCACACCGGCCGAACCGTCGGCCGCCATCCGCGAGCGGGTGATGGCGGCGCGGCGCATCCAGCAGGAACGCTATAAAGACGAACCCAACGTGCACTGCAACGCGCAGATGAATTCCCGCCTGCTCCACAAATACGCATGGCCCGATGAAGAGGGACTGGCCCGCCTGAAAGAGCGCATGGAGCGCCTGAGCATGTCGGCCCGCGCCTTCGACCGCATCCTGCGTGTAGCCCGCACCATAGCCGACCTCGACGCCAGTCCCGGCATCGAGACCCGCCACCTCGCCGAAGCCATCAACTACCGCAACCTCGACCGCGAATCCTACGGCCAGCTCCACTGAGCGGCAGTCATTATCACCTCTGCATGGGAATCTATCTTTTGCATTTTTAAGTTTTTTTTGCAAATAATTTTGTCATATCCGAAAGTTTTCATACCTTTGCCAACTGAGATAGCACATATATAGGTCTAATATTAACAGAGTAAAGTGTATGGATAAGCGTTTTGGTGTCGGCTGGATCGGGATGCTGATAGGGGGGATGATCTGGTTTTCTGCCGGGGCTGCCTGGACCGCCGGGGCGGCCTGGACTGCCGGGGCTGCGGTGAATGCCCCCACAGATGATGAGGGGCATAAGGTGAATACCGAGGAGGCCGACAGCGTGACGGTGGAGAAGATGCTGGACGAACTTGTGGTGGAAGGATACCTTACTTCCAAGAAGACCGCTACGGGTGAAATCTTCCGCTTATCCGACCGGGCACGCCAGTCGGGCGACCCGTATCTGGCGCTGACTGAAATTCCGTTGCTTAACGTAAATCTCGCATCCAAGTCCGTGACTACGCAGAGCGGCGAGTCTCCTCTTATTCTTATCGACGGACGGATGATGAATTCGGGAATCGATCCGATTGACCCGAAATTCATCGAGTCGGTAGAGATAATCGAAGTGCCTAATGCGAAATATCTGAAATTGGGATATGCGAAGGTGGTGAATATCAGGCTTATCCCTCGCCCTACCTATATCTATGCCGAATTGCGCACACGTCAGGAGGTAATCCCGCATTACGGGCTCGCGGGGGGACGGTTTGAGGTCGGGAAGTCAAAATTTGCCGTCAGCGGCTCGCTTTTTGGCAATTATACCGTACACAACCCTACTGACTATGATTTCGGGCAGGAACTGGAGAACAGTATCCGCCGCCAGTCGGGACGGGATATAAAACGCAAGTTTGCCTTCGAGGGGGATGTATTGGTGAAATGGATACCCACACGGTCTGACTATTTATCCCTTTTAGTGATGGGGTCGCAAAATTTCAACCGCTCTTACGGCAACTCGGAGGGTACGTCGGAATCCCTTTCCGCCAGCCTCGGCAGTCAGCCTGAAACATTACGGCTGACCACTGCCGACCATTCCCGAAATGATGACGGAGGAATCGTAACAGGTCTATATTACGAACATACTTTTGCCGACAACAGCATCCTCTCGGCCTTCGGATACCATAATTACGCCGCAGGCTCCAGTCTGCAATCTTCTCTTGAGACTGTAGGCAATGCCGTGGATCTCTATGAAGCGGGCGAGGACGTAACGAGCAATAAGTATCATCTGACTCTCGATTACGATACCGGCAGCCGATTACCGGCGAGCTGTGGTTACGGGCCTCGGCCGATTACCGCGTGAATACGAATATGGTCGACGAGTGGCTCCGCACGGAGAATGGCGTGGCAATCAGTTCGTGGCGCAACAACGGCACCTGGCGCTCTCCTCAGCTCACCTGCATGGCTTCGTGGAACCGTATGCCGGTGCTGATCGGTGTGGAGGGCGACTATATATGGGAGAGTTTCAACCACAGCGCATATCAGGGACGCGTGCAGCTGCAGGGGCGCGTCACCGCCATATTCGGAAAATTCATAATACAGGCCTCCGCCTTATGGACAAACAAATCCTATACCGCCATCGGATATACCCGATATCTGAATCCTTCGGTGGCCTCGATTACCGGGGTGTGGAATGTGACGCCACGCATTCAGCTGATGGCGGGAATGGACTATTGGTGTGGCGTGCGCCGCTCTGAAACGGTCAATGCCACCGAGGGGTATACGAGCCGGTATTTCGCCCGGTTCACGGGCGACAGTCTGAAACCGTTCGTACTCTTTTCCTGGACCCTGCGCCGCAACAGCGAACTGTATATCGACAAACGCATCCCGCTCTGACCGCCTCTTAGCGGCTCAAGCGGCTCTTGGCGGCACATAGCTCTTAGCGACACATAGCGCTGCCACGGCAGCCGTGCGGACTTCCCGCCCCCGTCCTGACGGCCTGAGGCCGCCCTGGCGGGGGCGGCTGATATGTGGCCCTGTGGGGGATACAGGGGGGCGCAGGTATAACTTTACGGCTCAGTTTCTTTGCGATGAGAAAGGTTTTGTGTAATTTTGCATTTGCGGCCTGTTATGGCCGCATTTTGCTGATTTTAGCTGATATGAATCTGAATTCCTTTTTTTACATACCTGTGATGGTCTGCGCGGCGATGCTCGGCGCGTGTTCGGCCCGAGGGGGCAACACGCAGTCGGACTCTCCGGCATCAGATGCCGGCTCGGCTGCCGTGCAGGCTGCCGCATTCTCGGCTGATTCGGCCTATGCTTATGTGGAGCATCAGGTGAATATGGGGCCCCGCGTACCCAATACCCGCGCCCATGCCCTCACGGCCGACTGGCTCGCGGGGGAGCTGCGCCGGCGCGGCGCCGATGTCACCGAGCAGACCGCCGACCTTCAGGCCTTCGACGGCACTACGCTCAAGGCCCGCAATATCCTGGCCCGCTTCAATCCCGATGCCCAAAGGCGTCTGCTCCTGCTGGCTCATTGGGACTGCCGCCCCTGGGCCGATGAGGACCCCGACCCTGCAAAACGCTCCGCAGCCGTGGATGGCGCCAATGACGGCGCTTCCGGCACCGGCGTGCTGCTCGAAATAGCCCGTCAGCTGCAGGCCACTCCTCCGAAGGAAGGGGTTGACATACTCCTTGTGGATGCCGAAGACTGGGGCACCTCCGGATCCGAGGATTCATGGGCGCTCGGCGCCCAGCATTTCGTGGCAAATCCTCCTATCGTGGGGTATCAGCCATCGGAGGCGATTCTGCTCGACATGGTGGGTGGCACGGATGCGCAGTTCCGCCGCGAGTACTTCTCGGAGCACGCGGCTCCGCAACTTAATGACGCACTATGGAGCACGGCAGCCGCTCTGGGATATGCCGACCGGTTTATCAACCGTATGGGTGCAGCCATCACCGATGATCATGTGATGCTCATCGAGGCCGGCATACCGGCTGTGGATATAATCGAGTATTATCCCGGCGAAGGAGGCCCCTTCAATCCCCGCTGGCATACAGCCTCCGACAATATGGAGGGGATTTCGGCCGAAACCCTCGGTATAGTCGGCACGACAGTGATGACCTATCTTCGCAGCAATTACTGATTCCCACCCCGCGCTTCAGCGCCCCCCGTCGCGAAGCCGGGCCCCGTAGTCCCTGTCTCTTATAAAAATATGCCCCTGCCGACGAAATGCATTTTGTAGATCA
>CAMWRH010000070.1 GCA_947176605.1 uncultured Porphyromonadaceae bacterium | reverse complement strand
CGCCCGCCGCCCCCCCCCCCCCCGCGCGCGTGGGGCGTGGGGCCGGCGGGCCCCCTCTCCGCGCGGGGGGGGCCCCCCCCCCGCGGGGGTGGTGGTTATTCGTATTCTTCTTCTGTGGGCTGGATGTATTGGGTTTCTTCCTGTGCAGTGGTGATGAAGATGCGCTCAATTAGTCGGGAAAGCACGTGGCTTGTGGCAGCGAAGAAGAGGGATGTGAGTATTGCGGATATCCATATTATCCATGAGGAGCGGAGGGCAGACTTGTCTTCAGCTATCCACAGTATAAGAGATGCGGCAGCTGAGGCGAGGAAGATATAGGAAAGGGCACGCAGTGTCCAATATGAGAATTTGTCCATGTGGTGATTGTTTTTGGGGTTGTTGTATTTTGTTGTTGTCTTTATATGGTGAGGAGGGATGGATCAGATTGTGGAGTTGATGAATGTGCCTCCCAGCACGCGGTATATGCCGAGCACGCATGAGGTCTCGATGCGGAATGGCGGGTATTTGGGGTTGATGCTTCGTGCCTCGATTGACTGGCCATGGTCATCGGTCTCGAATATGATCTTGAACAAGACTCCATCAATAGTATCGATTACGAGCGGGTGCCCCCAAGGGGTGAATCCTCCTGAAAGCTTCTTGATGAAGAGGATCGTACCGTTCTTATAATCGGGCTCCATGCTGTCGCCTGATATCTGAATCGCCCAGTCGGCGCCTCTCACCGGAGATTTGATTTTGCGGTAGTCGCGCAACTCGACACCTTGGGATATGCCTTGCAGCGAGCCAGCTATCGCTTCAATCGGGAGCAGCGGGATAAGCTCGAGTTGCTCCGGTTCGGGGTCACTGAGCCGCTCGGAAACAGCGGAGCGCCCCCCGCGTGCACGTGGAGTCTCCACAAGCGGATCCCCTTCACCAACCAGCATATCCCCCTTCTCATTAATAACCCAATCAAGATTAAGCTCAGGAAATCTCTTAGAAATCAGTTCCAACTTTCCCCTCCTAATCGAATCCCCAATCTTAGACACAAAACCATTCCCTAGCCCGCACTCACGCTCAAAAGATGCAGGTTTTAACCCGATAGAGTCAATGAACAACTTAAGCCTATCCTTAGGAGACATACGTTAATAAAATCTAAAAAAGGATAATCCCTAAGAGAAATTTCATTCTCTAAGAAATTATTACAAACTGTGCATTACAATTAATTCCAACACTGCAAAATTAATGAAAAGTATTGAGAATGCAAATATTACGGGATGTGAAAACATCATAATGACTTTCCATAGGCATTACGCCTCACTGCCCGAATCAAGATGGAACGCCCCCGGACGGGACTTCATCACAGAAGTATGTCAAAAATGCGAAGTAAGCGAAAACACTGTACTCAACTGGCTGACCGGGCGCTCCATACCGCAGAAAGCATAATACTACCGGATACTTCAGGAGTTTTCAAAGAATAAGAAAATAACCCCCGCGTCACCCGCGTCCAATCCCGGGAGCTGTTTTCTTACAGTAGGAGAGTATTGGGCCGGGTGGATGAAAGGGAATACAGGGAGCTGTCGGGGGTAAGGGAGGAGAATACGAGTTGGTCGGAGATGGAGGCTGCGTATTCGTTGCGCCGGCGGCAGAGGTGCCGTGATGGCATGGTGGTGGAGGTGCGGAAAGGGGCGATGAAGAGGACTCGCCCGGTGTGGAATGCTTCGCGGTACTTGTCGGGAATCTGCTTGTAGATTGACCGGGCAAGTACACAGATAATGCCGCATTTACCTCGTAGAAGAAAGTCGAGTACCTCGCGCTCCATTTTGGAATGAAAACCGCTGACTACAGCAACATCCTCACGCCGTGCGACATCCGTCGCCCAGTCAAGCGACGGAAGCACCGAAAGAGAGGCTATCGTGCCGGAGGCAAAGTAGCCGATCTTCCTTCGGTCAAGGAGTGAAATGTTACCGAGAGTTTCCATTACACGTCAGAGTTGTTAAGTTCACATTCGTGCATTATCTTCTTCGTTCGGGGTAGTCAGAGCAAGCTCAACTCTCCGCTCTCTCATTCGATAATTCGTCACCCATACGATACTTGATGTCATAGTTGATTATGAAATCAAGCTCTTCATCAGTGAAACCATAATGACGCGCTAAAACGGTGTCTATCTTGTCAATAATGGGCTTGGAAAGTTTCATGTAGAATTCATCATATTCAACCTTGCCCGTTGATTTATAGACGTAAACGCGTCGTTTACTTTTAGCCTGCATATCATTGGCCAATAAGTCGGATAAAACTGTAAGAATCCTGTCTGACTTAGAATCAGGTGTGTATTTAAAATTAACAATTTCTGTCTTATTTAAATGGTAGCAATCAGAATGAGTCAACCACCAGATAAAAAATAATGAGCTATTAAGGAGAGCCCCTGCAACCTTGACCTGATCCATATTTTCAAATGAAACTGATTTTAATTGTGTCGTTATACCTTCTCCATCCCGTTCACTCTTGAAATACGGAACGAAAGAGTGGGCGCGGACCCAATTCACAGGAGCGTTATGGTAAAGTATTTTTTCTTGACCGGTAAAAGCATAGAAATACCAGTCTTGCAAATTGATTTTGTGTGCTATAGAGATAAACAAAGGAGATGATATCTTCCCTATAACATTTCCATATCTGTAGTTCTCAGCATTATTAAAAACTACTAAAGTGCTAAACAGTATTTTACGTTCTTCGGCAACCCATCTCTTATATCTGCTTGTGAATGAACCATTACCAGCGTTTGAAACGAAGAAAATCGTGAGCCTGAACTTCACACCCTCAAAAAGTTTTTGAGGGTTTGCATCTGCACTTAAATTTAAGTGCAGATGCAAACCGAATGTCATATAGAAATTATCCACAAGGGGGGCCATCCTATCAGTGCTGTGTCCACTCATGGGAACAATCATTCCAATAAACGACTTGTCTGAAATTAATTGCTTGCATCGCTCCATCACATAAGCGTACAGATTTCCACAACGCTCTGTCTTATAACCCGTAATTCGATATTCAGATACAACTTTAGAGTATTCAACATAGGGTGGATTACCGATAATTACATCGAATCCACCGTTGCCTTCGATAATTTGGTAGAACTCAGCAAGCCAATGGAACGGAAGATAGGATTTGAGCCAATCCCTGTATTCTTTAGTTTGGGTAAAGTCGATTCCGTCGGGTATGCTCATGCTATGGGTACCGAGATATGAACGTCGATTAAGTTTGTCGTATAATGCAAGTGAACGCTCTTTAAGAAGGTGCTTGGCTTGTTTGAACGCGTTCATATCTTCCCCCTGTTTCAATTGCACTTCCTTAAACAGTAAATCTGCGGCAGCAACTTTTTGCATTTCCTCTTCGATTACATCCTTAAGTATTCGGTTTGCCTCAGCGATAGCAATACTTCCCTGGCTGTCATTCAGATCTTTAAAGAGCTGTGCTTTGGTAGCGTAGCCGACGAGGGTGTTGCCGCAACGTATGTTGAAGTCGATGTCGGGCAGGGGGTCGAGTCCGAGGTTTTCAGCACGACGGTCAACGTCGACAACAGCCACCATCTTCAGAAACAGTCGCAGTTTGGCTATCTCTGTGGCCTCAACCATTATGTCAACGCCATAGAGATTGCGCAGGATCATCGACTTGAAGATGAAATACTGGATGTTGGAGCGGTATCGGTCGGTGATCTCGGCAAGTTCCTCCTTGAATTTCGACGGATTCTCGCGGTTGAACTCCTGCATACGGTCTATGCAGATTTCATAGAGCGGTTCAAGGATATTCATCGCGGCGAAAAGGAATGCACCGGAACCACACGTCGGGTCAAGTATCGTCACTTTTTGCAGAGCATGATAGAACCACCCCACAAACCGGCTGTCGCCCCGCGCGATAAGGTCGGAAGCAAATGTGCGGATGTCAAGATTGTAGGTGATAAAATCGTTGATCGAGGTGATTTCTCCACGGTTGATTTTTCCGAGAATATCACCGCACCGCTGCATACGGTCGATAGACTCACGCCAAATCTCGTTAGGCAATCCCCATTGTTCCGGAGTTCGGGTATTCCACTCCGAGCGGAGTCGGGCGAGGGGAATATGGCTGTCGGGCAGGTCGCCCACAGGAGTTTCGGAATACTCCTTGCGCATGTCATCGGTGATGATGCCGCGCGCGATTGATTCCGGAATTATGCCGAAATCATTGTATCCCTTCTTTACCGCATCAAAGACATATCGGTCGCCGCTTTCACGCAGAGTGCGCCACACATATCCATCGGGGTCAAAATCTTTGGCAGAGTCCTTTGTAGCGGTGCGCACCTGATCAAAGAGATAGGGGAGTATGCAGTTGCGTCCGATATATTCGGTGATATCCTCCTTGGTATAGTAAGCTCCCATCTGTGCGCGGTCATTGATATACTGTTCAAAGATGTAGCCGAGCACGTCCGGGTTGATATCCTTCCCGGATGCCGTCAGACGGGTGTCGAGGTGCCAGTTCCACTTGTCGAAGAAATCAAACAGACCGATAAACGCCTCGTCAGGAATATCGATGTCGGCATAGTCGGCTTCGAGCTGATGCTCATCGAACATACCGCCGTTGAGATAAGGTATTTTCCCGAATACCTTCTCAAAGTCGCGGGAATGCTCAGGAGAGTTCAGACCGTCGTGAAACAGACTGCGGAGGAAGCTACGATAGAAATTGTAGAATTGATCATTACCCTCGTTGGCCCGCACATAATTCAGCTTGTTGCGCAGATAATCCACATCAAGATTCAGAAACCCTTTCTTCTGAATAAAGTAGCAGAACATGAGCCGGTTGAGCATAACCGAGGCATACCACTGTTTATTGCGGTTGTTCTTGGTCTCTACATAGTCGTCGATCCCTGTTATAAACTCCGCAAACGCCTTATGCTGCTTCTTGAAACCGGCATAGAAATCCTTTGTGATTTTCTCGGAGTTTACGGTAAAGGCGGTCTGCACCTTGGCGCGGAGATCGACTATATTTGTCTGCTCGTCAAAATCAAATGTGATGCCGTCAATCTTCTGATATATGACCTCCGCATTGGCATTGTCGTATTCTACAAGCACAAGGTCGCGTTTCTCATTGGTGCGTATCGGTACCACCCATAGGTCGTGAGCAGTGCCGCGAAGTCGGTAGATGCAGATATAGTCGAGTGCCTGACGGCGAAGCTTGGTGTCAATCTTCTTTGCCATGCTTTGCGTGGGGATCTCATCCACATCCGAGTATAATATCTGAAAACCGCTTCGCTCGGCGATAGCCGTGATATCATACTCTTTATCGTCGGCGAATACAGGCGGAAGCTGCGCATGACCGCGATAGCGGTTCCAACCTAATTCAGTGACGAACAGTTCTTTGAAATCTCCCTGACGAATGAGATTCAGGAATTGAGGCTTTCTAATCATGGCAAAGGATTATTTGTGGTATCGCATACCGAGAGAGCAGACAATCACCGGGTCACGCCGGGTGTTTTCCTCTATCGGGAGACGGCAGAGTGCACCGCTTTTGCGGAGGTCGAGCACATACTGCACAATCTCATCGTTGTTCTGATTGCGGCGTAACATCTGGCCGATGGTGAGTTTGGCCGAGTCGAGAAGAGGATAGTTGTAAATATCGTCGATAGCGAGTTTCAGGTCTTCCTTGTCTTCCTCGCCAAAGAAAATATTGGTATCCTGTTTATAGTAATGGTCAAGAAGTTCAACAAGCCGGTATCGGGTAGAGAAACGGTTGCCGAGAATCCCGGCAGTTGTCGGGTCGGCAGTCTCACGCTCAACCTGTTCCACAGCCTGACACACAAGTTCATGATGATTGGCAAGAGGCTCGACGCATGGTTCGGCGAGAGAACACTGCATTGCCTGAAGAATCTTCTTCTGCGAATGACTCATAACTGTGCCGTCAGGGGCAAGCCATGTCAATACATCGAAATCATTGTAGGTGCGGGCGTATGTGATGACACCGGTGTTTCCGGCATCCTCGACCGCTTTTGTGGAATACACCATATTCTGCAGTTGCGGGATTATTTCCTTCAACTTAGGGTTGGCATCGGTGGCATTCTTCCAGATCTGGAAAGCCTGCGACGAAAGGTCGACATCGCCGTCGTCTTCATCATCGAGAGTGCCCGCCTTTTCGTTGAACATATCCCGGAGGTTCTGCTCGTTACCCTCAAAGAATATTTCATCAGAGCCGATTATGTTGGCGTTCTGGTTGATGCGGTTGTTGAGCCGCTCACGAAGCGATATGATTTTCTCGACACCGTCCGCCGGGAAGAAAGAATAGCAATAGATCTGGTCCTCCTTCTGTCCGATACGGTCAACACGGCCTGCACGCTGAATAAGCCGGATAATAGCCCACGGCAGGTCAAAGTTGACTATGATGTGACTGTCCTGAAGGTTCTGACCTTCCGACAAGACATCGGTGGCAATCATCACACGATATTGGTCATCGGGCGCGATATCCGGGCGTTCGTTGCTCACAGGTGAGAATTTCTCCACTTCGGCAGTAGGATTGTCGCAACCGCCTGTAACGACGGAAACTTGTTTCAGTCCGCGTCTTTTGAGTTCGCGATATATATAGCTGGCGGTATCGGAGTATTGGGTGAACACCACCACCTTCTCATCCTTATGACTGCCGGTGAGCATATCATATAGAAGATTGAGCTTTTGGTCGGTGGCCGGATCCCAGTCGCCACAGAACTTAATCATCTCAATAAGGGTCTCACAGTCTTTCTTCAACTGCTGTTTGAGCGTGCGCTTGAAATATTTTGAGTCTATGAACCCGACATTGTTCTTTACGGCAATAAAGTTGTAATACTCGGCTGCACGACGCATATACTCGTCAGGGTCTGTTGAGATTTTCGGCAGGTCGCTTTTGCCGGGCAAGCCCTCTTTGGCGAAATCTTCTCCAAGAATATTTCCGTTGACATCTTCATCGTCAATAAAATCGTCAGGCAACTGGTTCTCATCACCGATAGGGAGACGCAACTTGTTTTCAAGAGCGTAAATAAAAACCATATTGCGGAGAATGTGCCTTGATAATGTCAGCAGAAACGAGAATCCGCAACTGTCGATGCGTTTGAAGAACGTCGACTTGCAGAATCCCATCTGTTGCGTCCCGGCGCGCGACAGATTCTCGATTATCCCTTTCTCTGTTACAGATGCCTCCTTTGCCTTCTCTTCATTGAGGAATGCTGTCAGCCCGTAACGGGGCAAACTGAGCGATTCCATCATCTCTATCATCCTGTCGGAGTAGAGGCGGGAATACTGGTCGCCGGGGATGGTTTCAAATTTCAATGCCTTTGGAATACGGTCGGGGAAATAAGAGCGTGTTTTGTCGGGGAACTCCAGATAACGCCGCCCGTTTTCAGGGTCGGTCTTGGCATAATTCTCCTTGATAAAAGTGCGGGTACGACGCACAAGGAAGAGTTTCATGAGCTCGTTCCAGTCCTCTACACAATCGCTCTTGTCAAATGCGGCTATGCTGCGGATAAAGGTCTCGCTGTGTGCCTGCATGAACTGACGTTCGCCGCCGAGGTTGCGGATATACGTTTCGGGACGCATGCCGAGGTCCCGGTCTTCGTCGATAAACAGACGGAGCTGATTGGCAAGGTCGGAGAAATCCTTGTTGTAAGGAGTGGCTGTGAGAAGGAGCACGTTGCTGTCCTGCCGGTCAATCAGCTGTTTTATATTGCGATAACGGCTCCCCTTTGCGCCATTACGCAGATTGTGGCTCTCGTCAATGATTATAAGCCGATAGTAACGTGAGTTGTCAACATCAATCGGTTTAGCCATTGACATGATATCCACCTTGAGATCGTATTTCCGGGCATATTTCTTCCACATTTCCTGAAGATTCGCCGGACAGATAATCAGAGTGCTGCTTGCGTATGTCGTTTCATAAATCTTGGCAATGGCACAGGCGGTGATAGTCTTGCCCAGACCCACCACATCGCCGATCATCGCGCCTCCTCGCTTGTCATTACGCAGGTGGCGTGCCGCAATCTTTACTGCGGTCTGCTGGAAATCAAACAGTTCGCGGCGAAATTCCGGGGTAAGGGCAAATTCCTTGATGCCGCTTCGCGCCTCTTCGCTTAGATGATATGCAGTCTTGAGGTAGATATAATAAGGGGGGATGTCATCCTTCCCTGCCCAGGAATTGTCGATGGCCTCAATAAGTTCTTTGGTGATGTCGATACAGAATTTATCGTCCCAACGCTCGTCAAACCAATCGGCAAGTTTCTTGGATTGGTCGCTGTCGGCAAATTCGGCATTCAGTTCACCGTTACCACGTAGTCCGGAGAAAGTTAGATTACTGCTGCCCATAAGTGCCATTATCTTGTTGAAATTGTCATCAGGGCGGTGGGCAAGATAAAGTTTGGCATGTAGAGGGTGGCGTAGATAAAGCCTGACGCAGACCTTACCGTCCTTCAATTGTTGGGAGAGACGGCGAAGTGTGATTTCATCTTTCTTTGTAGGAAGACCGAGTTGCAGCTGACGGCGAAACTCACGGGCGATTTTCACTTTCTGACAGCGTACAAACTCTGCATCCGGCAGATTCTCCTCTTTGCCATACAGCCATCGCGTCAATTCTTCCGGAGGCTGGTGCATACCTACAAGCAATCGGCAGACTCTTAACTGAGGCTCACGTGAAGATTCTTCCTCAACATAATCGCCGGGGAGTTGGTCAATCTGGTCAATGATCAGATCCCATCCACGAAGATTGAAATAGCCTACACAGAAATCAACTCGTCTGACGCCTGCGTTAGTTATGATGTCATGAAGTCCCTGAGTGAACTTCAAGTCTATGTTGTCGAAAATTCGAGCCATCAGCCATCACAGCCATTGACTCCAAATGGCGATAGATTAGTTCGGGCAAAAGAAAAGCGGGGAGCCTTATCGTTGCTCGCTCCGCTGTTCAAGGCCTTAGGACGTGCCCAACTCACCGGATTGAGCAACAGACTCCACGCTGTATATGCAGATACCCCAAACCCATTTCAAGCCTGGTGCTTGAAATGAGCCCGAGTAGGTATATACATACCCGTGGCGTCTATTGCGGCATTGTCCAAGGTGAGTTTTCAGAGTGTCCTAAGTTCTGAACAGCCAAAGACAAAGCGTCAATATACGCTTTTCTATATAAATATGTCGTTAGACTCCCGCTTGCCGTAGCGTAACACTCATCAGAGCATCGCTCCCACAGCGTGGAAATCTACCTGCAAAATTAGCAAAATTTTCGGATATTGCAAAATGCTTGTATTAGTTGCCTGTGTGTGGCGCCGGATAATACCTGCGGCTGCCCCTGGATTAGACGCGAAGGGCACGAAGGACACAGAAAAGGGCACGAAGGACACAGAAAATGAGCAGATAAATGAGCAGATAAAAGCGGATGAGCAGATAAATGAGCAGATAAAAGCAGATGAGCAGATAAAAGAGCAGATAAAAAATACGTTATCTGATGAGCGGAAAAATTATTGAATTGCACCAAAACAAACCTAATATTATGCTTCCGGAAATTGCCGACTCTTTTGGTAAAGAGGTGTCGTGGGTACGCTCGCAAATGCGCAGTATGTCGAGATACGTGGGTATTATACAAGATGGTTCTTTCCAAAGAGTAAAAAATAACCTCCGCGTCACCCGCGACTCCCGCGTCCCATCCCCGGGGAGCTGACAGTAATTTCCAAAGAGTAAGAAAATACCCCGCGTCACCCGCGACTCCCGCGTCCCATCCCGGGGAGCTGACAGTAACTTCCAAAGAGTAAGAAATAGCCCCGCGACCCATCCCCGGGTAAACTGACAGATATGCTGTTCCCTCGCAAACCATCAGTGTCTGCGAGGGAACTTTTTCAGGGGGTGAGGCGTATAAATTTTAGGGAATTAGGAATTAGGCCTCCCTCCTAATTCCTAATTCCGAAGAGTCTAATACCGTGTAAGATATGATACGTAAGTTTGTTATTGCTTCTGATAAGTTCAAGGGGTCGCTGACTTCGGCTGAGGTGGCGGCAGCCCTGGGGCGCGGCATTCGCCGCGTGGCGCCGGAGGCGCAGGTGGTGGAGTTGGCTGTGGCCGACGGGGGTGAGGGTACGGCCGATACGCTGGTGCATGCACTCCATGGCGAGTGGGTGGATTGTAGGGTGCATGACCCGCTGGGGCGCGAGATTACGGCGCGTTACGGAGTGGTGGATCTCCCCGAAGGGCGCACCGCCCTCATCGATATGGCCTCGGCAAGCGGTCTGCCGCTGCTGAAGGCGGAGGAGCGGGATGTGTTGCACACCACCACGCGCGGCACGGGCGACATGATGCTCGATGCGTGGCGGCGCGGTTGCCGGAGGATGCTCGTGGGTATCGGCGGGAGCGCCACCTGCGACGGTGGCACGGGGATGCTCTCGGCTCTGGGTTACCGCTTCCTGGATGCCGAGGGGCGAGAACTCCCCGAAGGTGGCGAGGCACTGTCGCGCCTGGCGCGGATAGATGCGTCGGGAGTCGACGAGGGGTTGCGCCATGTGGCCGTGACCGTGATCTGCGACGTGACCAATCCGCTGTGCGGCCCTGACGGGTCGGCGGCCGTGTTCGGTCCGCAGAAGGGTGCCGGTCCGGAGGATGTGAAGGTGCTTGACGCGGCCTTGCGCCGATATGCCGATGTGGCGGCCACAGTGGCCGGGCGCGACGTGGCAGACGAACCGGGAGCCGGGGCGGCCGGAGGACTCGGCGCCGCCTTCCTCGCCTTCTTCCCCGACAGCGAACTGCGCCCCGGCGTGGATGCGGTGCTCGATATCACCGGATTCGACAGAGAGGTCAGCGATGCCGATCTTGTCATCACGGGGGAGGGACGGATCGACGGTCAGACACTCTTCGGCAAACTGCCGCTCGGCGTATGCCGGCGGGCGGCGCGGGCCGGTGTGCCGACCGTCGTAGTGGCCGGAATGGTAGAGGATGCCGTAGCCCTGATAGAGGGGGGATTCGCGGGGGTATTCCCCATACAGTCGCGCCCCTGCACCCTGCAGGAGGCGATGGATCCGGCCAACGCGTCGGCTAATCTCGAAGGGCTCGGGGCCTCGATAGCAAATTTCCACAATGTCATAATCCGTAGGCAATAGGAGGGGAGGGGCGCCCCGGAGCGTCCCCGCATGATTCCACTCACAGAGCCGAATAAAACCAACAATAGAGTCATGATGTCGGCAATAGGTGTACTGATTGGTCTTGGACTGGCCATCTTCCTGATAATAAAGAAAGTCCCGATAGCCCTGTGCCTGATACTCGGGGCCGTGGTAGGCGGCCTGTGCGGCGGCGTGCCGCTGGAGCAGACGATCGACCAGATGTTTGCCGGAGTAAAGGATATCACTCCGGCCATACTGCGCATCATCACCGCCGGAGTGCTCACCGGGATACTGATACAGACCGGAGCGGCAGAGACCATCTCGGCGGCCATAATCAAGAAACTGGGGCGCAACAACATCTTCCTCGCCCTGGCGCTCTCGACGATGCTGCTTACGGCGGTCGGGGTGTTTATCGATGTGGCTGTGATCACGGTGGCTCCGGTGGCCATCTCGCTTCACCGGCGTTACCGCATACCGGCCTCCAAACTGCTGCTGATGATGATCGGCGGCGGCAAATGCGGCAATATCATTTCGCCGAATCCCAACACGATCGTGGCGGCCGAGAACTTCAAGGTGGCCCTGTCGTCGGTGATGGCCGTCAATGTGGTGGCTGCCGTGGTGGGGCTGATATTCACGGTGACCGTAATCAAATGGATCTACAAGGGGACCCATGACGGGGTGCTTTCGATCGACCCCGAAAGCGTAGACCCCGAGATCGACAACCGGCGCCTACCGTCGCTCTTCAGCAGTCTGGCGGGTCCGGTAGTGGCGATACTGCTGCTGGCGGTGCGCCCGATATTCGGGTTTGTGATAGATCCTCTGGTGGCGCTCCCGGTGGGGGGCCTTGTGGGTATCGTATGCATGGGGCGCACGCGTGAGACACTGAGCAGCGTCAGCCTCGGCCTGTCGAAGATGACCGGAGTGGCCATACTGCTGATCGGCACCGGCACGATAGCCGGGGTGATCAAGGCCTCCTCGATCACGGGGATCATCGTGGGGTGGCTCTCGGCGAGCAGTTTCGGCGAGACGCTGATGGCTCCGCTGTCGGGGATACTGATGTCGGCGGCCACGGCCTCTACCACGGCGGGGGCCACGATAGCCTCGGCCTCCTTCGCCCCGTCGATACTGGCCACGGGGGTGTCGGGCGTATGGGCGGCGGCGATGATCAATTCGGGCGCAACGGTGCTCGACCATCTGCCTCACGGCACCTTCTTCCACGCCACCGGCGGCACGATGGGACTCCCCTTCAGGCGCTGCATGGCGCTCGTGCCGTATGAGACGGCCATCGGTCTGGTGCTGGCCGTGATGACGTTCTGCTGCTATGAGGTGGTGAAGCTCTTCTGAGCGCCGCGCCATGGCTGAAAATACTGATGCCGAAGGGATACGTCTGCGCCACATTGCGGGTGCAGGCATATCCTTTCGGCAGCATATGTATGTATCGTGTCTTGTGGAAGGGGGAGAGGGGGGATGCGGCAGGGGTGTCTCATATACACATCTACTAGCACACGAGACAACTCAGGATCTCGTATGCCGGCTTCTGCTTGA
>CAMWRH010000069.1 GCA_947176605.1 uncultured Porphyromonadaceae bacterium | reverse complement strand
TTCGTTGTATTAACTTAAGTTTCAACTACTTCGGTAATTTTTACCGAATCATTGATATTACATATACCCAATGATCCTATTTACATATTTAGCCCTCCTGATCACCTATATAGAGATGATGGTATAGAGATGATGGCTGACTCATCTCCTACTCCTATATTGTGTTTTCCTGATTTAGGTTGACTGCAAGGAGTCGTTAACCCTAAGAGAAGTTGACTCGGTTATTGTTATCCCTTGTGAGGGCTGACTGTCGGGGTGTTATCCCTGGGAGGGGTTGACTGGAGGCCGTAGGCCGAAAGGGAACTCCTCCCAGGGTGCAAAGTAAACTTTTTTCAGCGATTTTCCTACAGTCAGACTCTATTATTTGAGTCGCGTAAACGCGTATCCGAAACGCTCGGCTGCCGCTCTGCTCAACTCTTCTCT
The DNA here is from genome assembly GCA_947176605.1 of uncultured Porphyromonadaceae bacterium. Classification (GTDB taxonomy): domain Bacteria; phylum Bacteroidota; class Bacteroidia; order Bacteroidales; family Muribaculaceae; genus Lepagella. The sequence goes on along the minus strand of CAMWRH010000069.1, from coordinate 12,345 downwards.
GAATTCAGGTGCGGCTACCGATATCAGAAGTTTGGCCCGCTCTGCGAGGTTCTTGCCTCGCAGATTCACTATGCCATATTCCGTAGCAATGTAATTCGTCTGAAAGCGTGTAGTCACTACTCCAGCACCTGGTGTAAGTATCGGTTTTATCTTAGTCTGACCCTTATTGGTAGTGGCAAGCATTGCCAGAAATGACTTCCCTCCCTCACTTTGCGATGCTCCATATACAAAATCATGTTGGCCGCCGACGCTCGAAAATATCTTGGTGCCTATCGAATCAGCACAAATCTGCCCTGTCAGGTCGATTTCAAGACATGAATTAATTGACATCACATTCGGGTTCTGAGCTATGACAAATGGATTGTTTGTCCATGCCACATCCTTGAATATGATGTCTTCATTACCATCCATGTAATCATACAGTCGGCGGGAACCCAACGCCAGCGATGCTACCGATTTACCGGGCATAACTTTCTTTCTGCTGTTGTCTATGATCCCTTTCTCAAGTAATGGGAGCACGCCGTCTGTCATGGCTTCTGTATGTAACCCCAGATGCTGGTGGCCTTCAAGTGCGCGGATTACCGCATTCGGGATCCCTCCTACCCCGATCTGCAGTGTGGCACCATCGGGAATATGCTCGGCAATGAAATTACCTATATTGATTTCCTTTTCTGTAGGTACGGCTGTCGGCACCTCTACCAACGGCTCATTTACCTCTACTACTGCCGACAACTGACTGAGATGTATCACCGGGTCTCCATATGAGAACGGCATATGAGGATTAATCTGAGCTATCACTATCTTTGCACATTCGGCTGCCGCAGTGGCAAGATCGGCGGATACTCCAAAACTTACATATCCCTCTTCATTGGGCATCGAGCAGTTGAGCAATGCCACATCGACTCTGCACGTTCCATCGCGAAACAGTGCCGGCACCTCTCCAAGAAAACGCGGTATCATGCTGCCATAACCATCCGCAATATACTGCCTTACGGAATTGGATACAAAGAATGAATCCACTATAAACGATTCCTTATATTCAGCACGACAATAAGGAGCCGGCCCTTTTGTGACGGCAAATGCTGAATACACCGTCACTCCACGCAACTCATCAGCCCTACGGGTCATTGCCTCTACAAGCACTTCCGGTGTTGATGTACTGCCCTGGATATATACATGGTCGCCTGACTCAATGAGGCGTACGGCCTCATCAGCCGTCATATATTTTACTTCCATTTTTTACTTTGATTTGATTCTGTCACGAAGCTGGATGCCACACAGCCAGCATGATTATGACGTAAATTCCACTGATATTTATTTACGTCAGCTACATACGCTGTGGCAGCATAAAACGTGCGGGCCAGATTACATCCGGAGAGTGTATCCGACCCGCAACATATTGTTCACGCAAATACGATCTTCTCCGTCACCTCTGCCGTAGCTGCACTTCTGTCGCCCCTAAGCTGCTTCATATTCGCATCAAACGACTCAAGGCGCTGTCGAAGACGCTCCATATCGGCATCTTCCGATATCATGGACACGGTCACTCTGATCCCCTCCTGTTCACTGCCTGTAGAAGGAAGTGAGATCGAACTGATGCCGTATCTCATTAGTTCTGCCTGAAGTTCAACTCCGGTCATGCCGGGATATCCTACAGTAAAGAAGAAGCCATCTGAAATCGGGGCATCTCCATCCATCGAATACACGATGTGGAATCCATTATCCACAAAAGCCTGCTTCACTATTGCGGCTCGGCGCCCATATTCCGACGTATGCTCTACAAAGTTCAGCTCTCCATTTACGGCTGCTTCCATCATTCCCGCAAGAGCGTACTGTGCCGAATGCGCTGCTCCTGATGAGGCACAGTACAACACGCCATAGATATACGCATCTCCAAATGCAGGCATCTCATAGAATTTCTCAAAATATGCGTAATGCCTATCGTAGACCGACGGACTCATACATACCAATGCTATCCGCTGCCCTGCATAGCTGAAGATCTTGGATGCAGATACAAGAAGTATATAGTTATCAGTATAATTGGCTACACTCGGGATATAAGGCGGCTCCCCGGGAGATCCAAAGTCCTTACGGAAATCCATACCCATATAGGCATGATCCTCCATTACTATTACATCATACTTGGTGGCCAGTCGGCCTATGATCTGCAGTTCCTCTTCCGTCAGATTGGTCCATGCCGGATTATTGGGATTTGAGTAAATCATGGCCGTGATGCGCCCTGACTTCATCTCTTCTTCCAACTTTGCCTCAAGAGCCTTCCCTCTATAAGTGTATATGTCAAATTGCTGTGTACGCAACCCAAGCAATTTGGCCTGATGACGCTGTGCCGGGAAACCGGGATTAAGCAGCAATAGCGTATCCTTCGTCTCAAGACGCTGCTTCAACAGCAACATCAGCGTAAAACTCCCCTGCATTGATCCGACTGTGGGCACAATCCCTTTCGCCGGTATATCAAGATTCATGAATGCCTTCAGGAATCTTGCACCTGCGCTCTTCAATTCCGGCACTCCCTTTATATCCGGATACTGATTTGCCACTCCTTTCTTAAGGGCGGCACACTCGCACTCCACTCCTATACGCTCGGCCGGAAGTCCCGGATTTCCGATTTCAAGATGCACACACTTCTCTCCGGAGACTTGCTCCAGTTCGGATGCCACCGAACAGATCTGGCGAATTGTGGCCGAGCCAATATCGGGAATACACAATTCGCGCAGAATCGTATTCAATACTTCTTTTTCTACAGGAAACATATCTTTATATCGTATTGACCAAGTGTCACGGACATCTCATAATGTCCGGACACCTGATTATGCAATATTTACGAATTATTTATTTGCAGCAGAATCCCACCCGGCTCGGAATGCCCTGAGATTGCTTTCGACCATGGCTTCTCCCTTACGCCCGAATACCTTGCGGATTCCATCCTCGATCTTTTCTTTTTCAAGACCTTTTACAAATGGGGCGCACGCTCCAAGAAGCACCATATTGGCTGCTCTCGGACCAGCAACCTCCTTTGCCATGGCATCCATATCAAATGCCACTACATTCGGCATTCGGCTGAGTTCCGCCATTATCTCCTCCATTTCCGGATAGTCGGTAATATTATTGAAGGGGGTGGTATTGGTCACTATCCACCCTTCGGGAGAAAGATACTCAAGATAACGCAGGGCCTCCATCGGCTCCAGCGACACTATAAGGTCTGCACTACCAAACGGGATCAGATCACTGGCAATCTTTCTGTCGCTGATACGCAGGTTAGACTGCACATCGCCGCCTCGCTGCGACATGCCATGCACCTCAGCCTGTTTCAAGTGCAATCCTTCATCAAGAGCGGCAGCTCCAAGAATTGTGGCAATCGATAAAATGCCCTGACCGCCGACTCCGGCCAATACTATATCGGTTTTCATAATACGGATTTCTGGTTTTACGTCATAGACTCGGTATATATACCTTCTCACCTTAGCAACATCAATCATGTCGGATAGGAGAAGTATTGACACTCTGCTGATGACGCATCTTATTGATTACTTTTTGACTGAAGCGTGCCGGCGTGCGGTCTGAATGCATTCACGGCGACTGATGATCACCGACAATCCCTTATACTCGATTTCTTCTCTAAAGAGTGATTTCATCTGCTCGATGTTCTTCGGCAATGCATCGATGGTACGCACATGCGCCGGATCGGCTCCAAGTCCGAGGCAGATATCCTCAAGCTTCCCGGTGCCTTGCGAATCCTGACCTCCGGTCATGCCGGTAGTCAGATTGTCGGATATGATCACCGTCATGGGTGTATTCTCATTAATGGCATCAAGCAGACCGGTCATACCGGAATGGGTAAACGTCGAGTCGCCTATGATCGCCACTGCAGGATGCTGCCCGGCATCTGCCGCACCTTTGGCCATGGTGATTGATGCTCCCATATCCACACACGTATCTATAGCATTGAATGGCGACAGGAAGCCCAATGTATAGCATCCGATATCACCAAATACCTTGGGATGCGAATACTCTTCAAGCACTCCATTAAGCGCGGCATACACATCACGATGCCCGCAGCCCTGACATAACGCCGGCGGACGAGGCTTGGTCACCTTTGAAGCTGCATGAAGCTCGGGAGCTTTCAGGCACTCCATATCTCCCTTAACCTTGGCAATCCCTGTACGCACACCATCAGGAGTAAGCTCGCCGGTAAGATTAAGTTCACCGGTAATCTTTCCGTAGATCACTCCAGTACGGTCAAGCGCACCACGAAGCTTACGCTCTACTATCGGCTGACCTTCCTCGATTACCATCACTGCATCGCATTCGTCAAACAGTCGCCCTATCATTGCCGTCGGTATGGGATATTGCGACACCTTGACCGTCGGGAACGGAATGCCATCCGGGAAAATCTCATTGACATAATTCCACCCCAGACCGGTCACCACAAGTCCGAGCGACTTATCCTTGCCTTCAATATATCGGTTAAACGGTGATTCCTCCGAAGCCTGCTCGAATCCGGTGTAATCCTCAAGAAGCTGCTTATAGCGCATTTTTGAAATGGCCGGCATAAGCACCCACTGCCGCGGATTGGCAGGATAATGCAATTCATTCTCGGGCGAAGGCTCTGCATCTACCTCTACCACTGCACGGCTATGACTCAGGCGTGTCACAAGACGCACCATGACCGGTATGGCAAACCTCTCGGAAAGCTCCATGCCATAGCGCGCCATGTCATAGGCCTCCTGCTGATCCGATGGCTCAAGTACAGGCATCAGTGCGAAGTCGGCATAAAACCTGGAATCCTGCTCATTCTGCGAGGAATGCATTGACGGGTCATCAGCGGCTATTACCAACAGGCCTCCATTCGCTCCTGTCATTGCCGAGTTGACGTATGCATCGGCTGCCACGTTCATCCCGACATGCTTCATTGATACCATCGCACGTTTTCCGCAGTACGACATGCCAAGAGCCTCCTCTACCGCAGTCTTTTCATTACTGCTCCAATGCGAATGGATCCGACGCTGACGCGCCACATCATTACCCTGCACGAACTCAAGAATCTCTGTCGACGGGGTGCCGGGATATGCATATGCCCCCGACAGACCGGCATTGATGGCTCCCAAGGCCAATGCCTCATCACCAAGTAATAATTGTTTTGTTTTCATGTATTATTAGATTAGCCCAATCCGCCGCCGAGAATGACACTGTCCCAACTTCGCATGGCTAATGCGGATACACGGGAGGGATGCTCTGTCAGCAGCGTAATGGCCATGGTTCATTATTTGTGCGCAAATATACAAAGATTTGGTGGTATCACCTATTTATAAACCCTTAAAATTTTATGTTGCACAACACACTTCTCCTCAAAGCATAACAATAACACATTTTTTTTATACCAATACAACGATTTTTTGATATACCGTTGGGTCACATATGTTTTTTTTATTAATTTAGCGGTGCAAACCGGAGTCCTTGCGTCTTCAGCACGATAAAACACCCGGAAAGATCCCGGATCCAAGGATTCCGGCTTATACTTTTTCTACCATTGTTTAACCAAACAACACGAATGATATGTTCAAGAAACTGTTTCTGGCCACAGCGGTGGCTCTTACCGCTCTAAGTGCATCAGCGGCAATCCCGTCGGTTACCCTTACCGACATCAACGGCAACACTGTCGACACCGCCACCCTCTCCAACGATGGTAAACCGATTATCATCTCATTCTTCGCGACATGGTGCAAGCCCTGTATGCGTGAGCTTAAGGCAATACACGAAGTATACCCCGACTGGCAGGATGAAACCGGCGTACGACTCGTAGCCGTCAGCATCGACGAGGGACAGAACGCCCAGAAAGTGAAACCACTTATTGAAGGCAAAGGCTGGGGCGACTATCAGGTGCTCCTTGATCCCTCCAATGAGTTCAAGCGCCAGATGGGTGTCAACGACATACCGCACGTATTCGTTGTTGACGGCAACGGCAACATCGTATGGAACCATCAGGGGTACGTCGATGGCGGTGAAGAAGACATACTCGAAGCTGTAGAGAATGCAGCAAAGTGACCCCGTCTGCAACCTGACGGAAAGTTTATAATGTATGGCCGGCCCTTTTTCTTTTCAGGGCCAGTCATACATATGTTGTAATTTATATAACCTAATATCATGCCACACAATTCTTTTCGCGCGGCTATCCCTCTCCTCTTCGCCGCGATGGCAATACAGGTATCGGCAGCTGAAAATGACCAGCTGCCGACAGATTCCGCGACCCTCGTGTCTCGCACATACATGGGGCAGACCGTGGCCGTACCTGAATCAACTTCCGACTACTCCCCCAAGAACCCCTCATGGTGGAGTGGAGTAAGGGCCACCGGTAGCATTCAGACCGAATTCATGGCTCCGATGGATGATTCCTCACTCGGAATCAAGGCCGACGACTATCCGAAGCCCGTGCTCAACAATACGTACTTTGACTTCACAATCAATGCCCCTTATGTATCGGCCGGAGCACGTTTCCAGTTTACGAAATGGCCTCTCCCCGGTTTTGAGGAGACCTCAATGCCGGGATTCGCCGGATGGGGCGTACCATACTTCTGGGTCACCGGTAAATACAAATGGCTACAGGTCACTGCCGGCGACTTCTACGAGCAGTTCGGGTCCGGCCTGATCATGCGTACATATCAGGAACGCGCTCTCGGCGTGGACGGTGCCCTGCGAGGTGCACGAATAAAGCTCAATCCCGGCAAAGGCGTATATTTCACAGCTCTTACCGGACGCGAACGACGTTTCTGGAAACATACTCCTGACCTCATCTGGGGTGCAGATGCCGAATGGAGTCTACACGAGTCATTCGCCAATGCATTCAACCCGCAATATGGCGTCACACTCGGATTCTCTTATGTAGGCAAGCATGACAAGCGTGGCAACGGCGACAACATCACTACCATTATCGGTAATGACCAATACCGGTTGAACTTCCCCACAACTGTCGCCGCTTTTGACGGTCGCATCAGCACGCGCCTCAAAGACTTCAGCATCCTGGCTGAATACGCTACAAAAAACAATGATCCGAATGCCATCAACAACTACATATACAGCCGAGGCAATGTAGAGTTGCTTTCGGTATCCTATGCTGCCAATGGCTTCAGTGCCTACGTACAGGCCAAACGCAGTGAAAACATGGCATTCCTCTCCGACCAGGAGGAGCAGACCAACGCATTCATCAACTACCTCCCGGCCTTCACCAATACTCAGACATATACATTGGCGGCCCTCTATCCCTATGCCACGGACTATAACGGAGAATGGGCATATCAGGCCGAAGTACGCTACCTCTTCAAACGCAACACCCCGCTCGGAGGCAAGTATGGCACAAATATCAAGTTTGCCGGATCATACATCGCCGACCTTTACAATCAGGCTCCGGTCGGACCGAAAGTGGAAGTTGACAAAAACGGCACCGTAGAGATACTCACCACCAATCCGGCAATCGTAGGCACCAACGGCTACGGCTCTCCTTTCTGGAAAGCTGGAGGACTGCGCTATGCCGATTTCAATTTCGAAATCAACAAGAAGCTTACCCGCTCGCTTCAGCTGACATTCTTCTATCTCTTCCAGCGACTCAACTACGACAAGATCTTCGGCCATCCCACCGAACATGGCAACGATGAAATGGTCACTGCAAATACATTCATTCTCGAAGGACAATGGAAAATCGCCCGCCGCACTCAGCTGCGATGGGAATTGCAGTACCTCACCACGCATCAGGATGACAAAGATTGGGTATGCGCTCTCGCGGAGCTCTCACTGGCACCTCACTGGATGTTCACCCTCTCCGACAACTACAACTGCGGAGTGACCAAAGAGCACTATTACACCGCCATGGTGACTTTCAACTACCGGGCCAACCGATTCGCGCTATCATTTGCCAGAAATCGTGCCGGATTCAATTGCTCCGGCGGTGTATGCAGATGGGTTCCCGCTTCCAAAGGATTCTCCCTCTCATACAACTATACTTTCTAAAACCCGATTCAGAGATCTATCATGCAATACAATCACATCTCCAAATCCGGGCTTCTTTCCGGATGCGCAGCCATCGCTCTGATTGCCTTGACGGCTTCATGCGATGATGTAAAAGAAGACGACCGACTCATCAAAGTAGAGAGACCGGAAATAGCCCGCAAGGTGCTGATTCAGGAATTCACCGGAGTCAACTGCGTCAACTGCCCTACAGGAGCTGCTACGGTCCACGATATTCAGGAACTCTACCCCGGAGCGGTTATCGCTGTGGGTCTGCATCCCGGAGGGACCGGGTTCAGCGGACCTATCGGCTCGTTCAATCTGAACTCCGACCTCTCCCGTGTATACTACGACTACTTTAAACCCGCAGGATTCCCGGCAGCCGTAATCGACGGGCAGGCTCCTCTTACCAATATCTCGGCTTGGTCCGGAGCGGTACACGAGCAACTCTCCAAGCCGGCTCCGGCCGATATCGAGATGACACCATCTTATGATGAATCTTCCCGAACAGTGACAGTGGAGTATACCGTCAATGTCAACAATGTCTATTCTCAACCACTTAACATCAACATCTGGCTCGTTGAGAATGGAATTATCGGACCTCAGAAATCCGGCAACACAATCATCCTCAAATACGAGCACAACCACGTACTGCGCGCTTCGTTAACCGGTGACTGGGGAAATCAGCTTAACACTTCGTTTATTCCGGACGAGACATACTCCGGTTCCGTATCACTCGTACTTGACCAGGAATGGGTGGCCGGGAACTGTCAGATTGTCGGATTCCTTCAGAATGATTCCAAAAGCGTGGAGCAGGCCGCACTGGTCGACCTGATGCCTGCTGACCAGGATTAAACAACCCTCAGCCAGCTCCGTAAGCGGCAATACAATCGCTTACGGAGCTGCCCACTTTTCAACTGCCAACCCCGACACCTTTCAACAATAACCAACTTATTTCGGAAATTAATGAAACGTCTATTCCTTTCCCTCTCCTTGATTCTAATGGCCATCTCCGTCATGGCCGCAGATGCCGTCAGCTGGACGATTTCTCTGGTCGACGACAACACCGACCATCCGTCAGTAAAAATCACGGCAAAGGTCAATCCTGGATACCATCTGTATTCAGTCGACAACCCCACCGGGGGGTCAATGCCTCTGCAATTCTTTTTCGAAACCACAGGATGCCAGACTATCGGCGCTCCCCAGGCTGACAAAAAGTACAAGACTGAATTCGATGACATCTTTGAGGTCGACCAGCATTTCTACGATGGCACCGTCGTCTTCACTCAGAAGCTCAAACCCACAGCAAAAGATTTCAGCGTAAATGTTGAAATCCAGGGTCAGGCCTGCAATGACACCGGATGCGTACAGGTCGGTGATGCCAAAATGCTCAAAGGATCTTTCGCCGCAGCAAAAGAAGAGACAAAGGCTGAAGAAAAGGCTTCCGAAGCCGAAGCTACGGCTCAACTCACACAAATGACCGATTCCCTTCAGGAATCCGAGCCATTCATGACCCCGGAACCAAATCTCTCTGGCGTGACAGCCGACAAATCATGGTGGGACAATGTCGAAGCTGAACTCCGTGTATTTGAAGATGCTCCCGAGCAGCAGAGCCGCTCGCTCTGGTACATTTTCATTGCCGGATTCATCGGAGGCCTCATAGCTCTGGTCACCCCCTGCGTATGGCCCATGATTCCGATGACCGTCTCATTCTTCCTCAAGCAGAATAAAAGCCGTTCAAAATCTGTCGGAACTGCCGCTATCTACGGTCTCTCGATTATCGTGATCTACGTAGTGCTCGGCCTGGCCGTGACAATCATCTTCGGCGCATCAGCACTCAATGAGCTCGCCACCTCGGCTCTCTTCAACATCATATTCTTCCTGCTGCTCGTAGTGTTTGCAATCTCATTCATGGGTGGATTCGAACTTACACTCCCGGCTTCATGGACCAATAAGATGGACTCCAAGGTGGATACCACGACCGGCCTGCTCTCTGTATTCTTCATGGCATTCACGCTCGTTCTGGTATCATTCTCATGCACCGGCCCCATTATCGGCACTCTGCTTGTGGAAGCAGCTGCAACAAGCAATTTCGTGTCGCCTGCAGTCGGTATGTTCGGTTTCGCACTGGCCCTCGCTCTTCCTTTCACGATATTCGCAATGTTCCCCACCATGCTCAAGGCCATGCCCAAGAGTGGCGGTTGGATGAATACAGTAAAGGTGGTGCTCGGCTTCCTCGAACTCGCACTTGCCCTTAAATTCCTATCCGTAGCCGACCTCGCCTACGGCTGGCGGATTCTCGACCGTGAGGTATTCGTATCTCTCTGGATCGTGATCTTCTTCCTGCTTGGCGTCTACCTGCTCGGCAAACTCCGCTTCCCGCATGACGATGAAGTCGAGAAGACAGGCGTAGGCCGATTCATGCTCGCTTGCATATCTTTCGCGTTTGCAGTATATATGCTCCCCGGCCTTTGGGGCGCTCCGCTCAAGAGCATCTCCGCATTCTCTCCCCCCATCAGCACGCAGGACTTCTCACTGTACGAGGGAGAGGTCCACGCCCAGGTCGACGACTTTGAAGAAGGCATGAGACTCGCTCAGCAGCTCAACAAGCCCGTACTGCTTGACTTCTCCGGTTACGGATGCGTCAACTGCCGCAAAATGGAAGCTGCCGTATGGACCGACCCCGAAGTAAAGGCATCCATTGACAATGACTTCGTGCTCGTCACCCTAATGGTAGATGAAAAGAAGGCACTCCCCGAGCCAATCAAGATCACTGAAAAAGACGGCACGCAGCGCACCCTCCGCACATATGGCGACAAATGGAGCTATCTCCAGCGCTCGAAATTCGGTGCCAATGCCCAGCCCTTCCACGTGATTGTAGATCAGAAAGGACACCCTCTTGCCCCGGCATTCGTATACAAAGAGGATATCCCGGGTTACAAGGCATTCCTCGAAATGGGTAAGACCAACTACAGCAAAGAAAAGAAATAATCCACTCGGCTGAGTAGCGGCACTCTCCTTAACATATCCTCTACTTCAGTACATCTCAGGCGGCTCCACGGCATCCCCGTGGAGCCGCAATCATATTACGCAGCTCCCTTAATATTCCTCCTGTAATATTCGGGTATACCGGCTCGTTAATAAAATCATCAGGCCGGTCTTAAAACTCCTCTCATCCCGTATGCGATACACGCCTCAAGAGGGGTCGCACAACTCCGGCGCCCGCTAAGACACCGGCATGACGATTAATCCATATCCCGCCATATCATGACAATACAAAATCATATACCATCCTGTCGCACATTGCTGACGGCTATCGCCATGCTGACGGCCATCGGCCTCTCCCCTCTCTCCGCACAACGATATGAGGCCTACATTGACTCCGCCGACAATTATGTGGCTCACGAACGATATGCAGATGCGGCACGCTGCTACCGAGAGGCCCTTAAGACCAATCCCGCATCTCCGCTAAATTCCAAGATATTCGCCAATCTCGGAATATGCCTTACAGAGACCCGGCAATACGGACTGGCACTCGAAGCCTTCGATGTAGCCCTCGTCAGAGAGCCTGACTCCCCATCCATACTCACATCACGAGCCAGGACCTACCTTCACACCAATAATACCGAAGACGCCATCACAGACCTCAACAGCGCTCTACATACCGACTCCCTATATCTTCCGGCTCTCCGCCTTAGGGGCCACCTGCATCTCCTTAATTCCGACTATGATGCTGCCAAATCCGATTTCGGCAGCATATGCCGCCATTACCCGGATGACGAGACAGGAATAACAGGTCTGGCCACATGCTACGATCGGCTCGCCGATTATCCAAAAGCGATCAAGCTCTACAGAAAAGCCCTGAGCATTTCCGATGAGCAGGATACCAACGTAGCCCTGGCCGGAGCACTGATCAACAATAATCAGCTCTCGGAAGCCCGTGAAGCGCTCAGAGAGGCCATACAGCACCATCCACGTTGTGCAGAGCTCTATCTTATGCGAGGAGTGCTTCATCAACGCATGTTCAAACCTGAAGAAGCCGCTACCGATAAAAAGACCGCTCTCAACTTAGGGGCCGACCCGGAACTGGCCGACAGGCTCATTCCCTCAAAAAAACATTAACAATGCAATAATTTGAGAATCAGACCATTCGCCGCAGGCTCAAAAAAAAGTCACAAAATAATTGGAAAAAGATTTGCAGGAATCAAAAAAAGTTTGTAACTTTGCATCGCAAACGAGGGAAACAAGAGAGCTTCCCGCTCAGAAACTTGCAAAATGCGAAAATAGCTCAGTTGGTAGAGCACGACCTTGCCAAGGTCGGGGTCGCGG
>CAMWRH010000068.1 GCA_947176605.1 uncultured Porphyromonadaceae bacterium | reverse complement strand
GTCTCGTGGTCCTGCGCCCGAGCTTTAGCGATGGGAAGTGCATCGCGAAGCCCGGCGCCCAAAGCCTAAAGCCTCACACCTAAAGCCTAAAGCCTAAAGCCTAAAGCCTAAAGCCTAAAAAAGGGGGCCAATCTCACGATCAGCCCCCTTCGAATTGTAAAACTATAATGTTATGAAGAAGTTGCTAATTTTTCCTCCGGGCAGCTTCCCGCTTACCCGGCAAGGTGATAAAGCGATCACGCATGATGAGCCCCGCCACCTTTCTTTTTACCCCAATGCCTGATCCAGATATAATATCCGGTCAGCGGGAGCGAAGCGCCAAGCAGTGCGCCAAGCAGCCAGATGATACGGGTGATCATACCACCCAGGCTACCCGTATGGATCGAATATATCCACCCGCGCAACTTATCGGCCTCTACCGAATCGGCATAACGGCTCGCAAGACTCACCTCGCCATTCTCCGCATCAAACGAATAACGGTCCGATGCCCTACTGTTCCCCGTAGTGCCCAGTGTCACCGTAGCCTTCCCGGGTGATACCGTAATCTGCGGTGCCTTCGGATTAGCGGCACTCAGCTCGTCATACACCTTCTGCCATGCCGCAAATTCAGATACAGGCTCTTTCACATCTGCTGCCACGGCAACTGTATCCGCTTCTGCTACGGCCATCGTCTCGGCTTTGCTCTGAACCGCCTGGGCCATAGCCTCGCGGCGTGCGCCTCCGTTACCTTTGCGGCCACGGCGCTCTGCAGCCGCTGCGGCTGCGGGTGCATTGTCGCGTACTGCGGGAGCTGCGGCAGCTTCGGCTGCTGCTGTCTCGGCTACAGTCTCGGAGCTCTGGGCAGCTGCATTCTCTGCCACTGCCGGCGCCTCCTCGGCTACGGCTGCTTCGGCTGCATGGCTTTCAGCCATGCGCTCGCCGCGGCCCTCGCCACGACCTTCACCGCGTCCCTCACCGCGTCCGCCACGACGTCCTTCACCGCGTCCTTCGGGGCGCCCTTCGCCACGATGGTGCTGACGCTCTCCCCGCTCTGCGGGAGCCGCTTCTGCGGGAGCGGCATTCTCCGCGGGCTGCTCTTCGGCTGCCTTCTGTGCCGGAGTCGTTTCTGCCTTGGCCACGGGTTCTTTCACCTGCCCGGCCATCGCATTACCATCACGCTGACTGCGTCCTTCGGGCTTACCCTCGCCGCGGCCTTCGCCACGACCCTCAGGGCGACCCTCGCCGCGACCTTCACCACGGCCCTCGCCGCGTCCTTCGGGCTTACCTTCACCACGGCCTTCGCCGCGACCCTCTGGCTTACCCTGACCACCCTTGGCCTGCTGAGGCGCATCTCCACCCATATTACGGGGAGTATGCTCCACACCGCATACGGCATAGAACGCCGTGCGATACCAGTCAAACGACCAGGTCAATCCCGTCAGGGCCATAGCCAGCACGAATATCAGCGCATACATGCCGCCGGCTACGTGCAGTCCGTTCCAGAACCCTTTCCACCCCTTCGAAAACGGGATGCTCATGCTGCGCCGGAAGTTGGCGCGGGCGCGGGGCCACCATATCACGATACCGGTGATCAGGGCGATCACGAATATCAGCGTCGAGATACCCACAAGGAGCTTGCCCACGGCCACACCGTCGCCATGCGGATTGGCGCTGTCAAGGAGCCAGCGGTGCATCTTGAACATCGTGGAGAAGAATCCCAACCGCTCGTAGCGACCGGTTATCTCTCCCGTATACTGGTCTACGAAGACCGACGCACGGCGCGGTTTCGAGAGGTTTACCTGCCAGGTGCGCGATTTGTCGGAGGCCACGGTCACGCCTGTGATGGCCACACTGTCGGGCAACGTGGCCTGCACCTTTTGCATCACTTCGCCCATGTCGAGCGTAGCGTCTTTCACTTCGGCCACATAATATACGTCGCTTCGCACGCAACGTGTGATTTCCGGCTCGAATATCAGCATCGCGCCCGAGAAACATATCAGTGTGATGAATATGCCGAACGGTACCGACAGCCAGAGATGTATTTTTCTAAAGAATCTGATCATTTCTTTTTTGAGGTTTGGAGGGAAGTCCGCTTTTGGGGTAGACTGCTTTTTATAACCGATATACTTCCCGCATCACCATCGTGTCCATGCCTGGACAGCCGATGCAATGCGGAAAGTATATTTTGGAATCTATGCTGAATAAAACGGGTAATCTATCAATCCTGTGAGGTAAGGAAGCCGAAGCCGGTGATTTCAGTAGCCTCGATCGTCACACCCTTCTGGGCCTGGGCCGTAGCGGGGTTGATGCCGTAGATGGCGGGATACTCGTTATCTACGTTGATCGGGATGTATACCTTGCCGTTCTCCACGTATACGGTCTTGCCGATAGAAGTTACATTGGCCGGAAGTCCCTCTACGTATTTGAGTGTCTTCCCTGCTGCGTCGAAGATGGCGAGCTCTGTGGCGGCATATCCGCTCTCTGAGAACGGACGGTCGTACATCACCATCAGGAAGTAGCTTCCGCCGGCGGGCCAGCAGCGCATGAAGGATGCATGGTTCTTCGACAGTGCCTCGATGCTGCAGTAGTAGTTGTCGAATTCATCCGAGCCTTTGGGTATGCGGCATACTCCTGCGTCAAGCTTGGTCTGCTGATGAGGGTCGCTCATCGTCTTGGCGTAGCTTGATGAGAATACGTATACGTCGCCGTTGTCGTCGGCCCATACGGTCTGATAGTACTGCGAGCGGAAGCGGCCGCAGGGTGAGCTGATCTTGTCGGTCTTGACGAGTTTCTTGGTCGTGAAGTCGTCGTTGGGATAGATGGCCACCCAGCATTCGTCGGGATACTGTGTGCCCGTGAGCTGCCCGGCTGTGTAGGAGCCGCCGCCGGTGCCGCCGTTCTCTGTGGGGATAAGGTCTCTGAAGTCAAAGCCGTCTTCGGTCTTGCGGATCCATTTGCCGCCGTCCACTGCTGAGCCATAGGGGCTGAGGCCCATCGGCACTACGCCGCTGAAAAGGCGGGAGCCTACCTGCTCGGCGCCCGAAAGGGTGCAGTATTCTCCATTGCCGACATAGTTTTCCATGCAGTATGCGGGGTTGGAAGTATCGTTGTCGGTGGCTGTCTGATCCTTGACGTTGAGATAGGTCACTAAGAGTGTCATCGGAGAGTTGCCGTTGGCGTCTTTCTCGGTGTTGGAGGCGGTGCCGGTCGACATCGTGAGGATATCGTCGTCATATGCGCCGTAGCTTGAGAAGCGGCTGATGCTGTATACCTTCGAACGCTCCGACATCTGGCCGTTGGCTCCGAGGATGTAGCTGCGGGTAGTGCCGTCGTTACCCTGGTTGTACTGCAGTGCGTAAAGATAGTCCTGATGGAATACCCACTGTGTGGCGCCGGCGTTGGTCAGACCGTTGTTGTTGGTGGTCAGCACTCCCTCGTCGAGCGATTCGCCCGTCACGAGCACCGATCCGCTGCCGTTGGAGTTCTGCACGTTGGTGGCGAATACGTATCGCCCTACCTTCTCGGTGTTCGGCTGGTCGGGGTTGTCGGGAGTCACATCATTGTCTTTGTCGCTGCAGGCGCTGAGGGCCATGCCCGGGATTGCGGCGCCCATCATCAGGCGCAGGAGTAATGATTTTTTCATCATCTTTTGGGTATTGTTGTGTTGTTTTTGTTATCGTTGCTGATCGGTGTAGGGGTATTTCCCCTATCACCGTGGAGGTCAGTGTCAGTTGCCGAAGTAGATGCGTATCTTGCCGTAGAAGGCGCGTCCGGCTTTCTGGAGGCTGAAGTTGTCGTAGAGCTTCGCGTTGGTGAAGTTACGGCATTCGAAGGAGAAGTTGTAGCGCCCGTTGCGCACGGAGTAGCTTAGCGTCAGGTTGTTGGCAAACTGATCGGGCACCATGTAGTCGGAGTTGCTGGCTCCGAGGTTGCTGGCGTAGTAGCAGAATGCTTTGGTGTACTGGTTGTCGTACGTCAGTGTCAGTACGTTCCCCTTGCGCCCCAGGTCATGCCAGTAGAAGTTGACGTCGGAGTCGGCAAACATATAAGGCAGGTTGGGCATACGCTGTCCGTAGGCCAGGTTGGGCATCGTGCTTCCGGCCGCGGTGCGCATGTTGTCGCGCACGTTCATCAGCGTGTAGTTGCCCCCTACGCTTACCCATTTGGAGTAGCTGTAGCGCGCCGATGCGCTGAATCCTTTGGTGTCTACCTTGCCGTAGTTGATGTAGGTGGCCGCTGTCAGGCCGCCGCTCAGGGCAAGGAGGTTGCGCTGGATGTAGTCGCGCGTGTCGCGGTAGATGAAGCCGGCCTCGGCATATACGGTGTGCAGTCCGAAGACGCGGTTGTAGCTGAGGTTGAGGTTGATGTTGTGGCTCGATTCGGGTTTGAGGGCCATGTCGCCCACCTCAAGGTCCTCATCGCCAAACATCTCTTCGATCGTGGGAAGCCGGTAGGCTTTCTCGTAGGAGGCTTTGAGCTGGAAGCCGTAGGGGAGAAACCAGGTGCCGGCCGCGCCGAATCCGAAGCTCCCTATGCCGCGGGTAGAAAGTTCGTATACGTCCTGCGCCGAGGTAGTGGCCACCGGACCCTCTACAAACTGGTAGTAGTGCTTGCCGAATACCGAGAAGTTGAGCTTCGACATCGGCATGTAGCGGTAGGATACGCCAAGTATGTTCTTGGTGGTGACCTTGTTGTATTCGTCGCGGGTCACGGGGATGGTGAGATGGTTCTCGTTGTTGCGGCAGAAGGTGTTGAATACATCGTTCACCGTCACGCTGTGCTGCTCGGAGATGCGGTAGTTGAGCGTCAGCCCGGCCGACCAGTTGTTGTTGATCGATTGCGAGAGCTGGTACGACTGTTCGCCCGGCGATTTCAGCGGTTTGGTCTGCCCAAGCCAGTTGTATTTTACTGTGGCCGTGTCTACGTTGGTGGTGTAGTCGCGGGTGTAGTTGGCGTTCAGGCCGATGTCAAGCCCTTTGATCAGCAGGTCGCGTTTGCCGTATTCCAAAGAGGGCATCAGGGAGTGGCCGTGACGGTGCTTCTCGCCGTATACTATCTCCTGGCGCACGCCGGTCTGCATCTCTTTGTACATGTGGCTGTAGGTGAAGCCGAAAAGCAGTCGGTCGGCCCAGGGTTTGTTGACGAAGCCCAGCTTTCCTACCACGGCTTCATTATGGTATGTGTCGTGAAAGCGCTGCACGTGCTCCACTTTGTCGCGGTCTATGGCGCCGGTCTCGAAGTCCTCGACCGGGGAGTCGATCCAGTAGTTGTTGTCGGAGTAGTTCTGGAAGAGGTTGAGCTCGTATTTGAAACCGCAGCTCAGCGTCTGGCCGAAGTTGATGTAGGATTTGTGGGTGTTGAAGGAGCCGAAGCTGTAGCTTGCGTCCACAAACCAGCTGCGCTGCCGGCGCGGTGTCACGATGTTGATCACGCCTCCGATCGCATCGGCGCCGAACCCTACGGGCACTACCCCGCGGTATACTTCGATACGCTCGGCAAAGTTGACCGGGATATTGTTGAGCCCGAACGAACTTCCGGCTCCCTCCTGCGGCACTCCGTCGATAAATACCTTTACGTGCTTGCCGCTGAAGCCGTCCATCGTCACGGCCATGTCGCTCCCTACGCCGCCGCTCTCGCGGATCTTCATGCCGGGGGCTTTCGACAGTGCCTCACTCAGGGTCTTGGTGGTGTTTACAAGTTCCTGGGTGTTGACGGCAGTCGCATTGAAGGCAGAGTTTTTTACTTTGCTCAGCTGATTGCCTACCACTATCACTTCTCCAAGCTGCGTGGCGGATTTGAGTTTGATGTTCTGGCGCACACGCTCGCCGGGCTTAAGTGTCACCGGGAGCTCTTTCTCTTCATATCCCGCCGAGGTCACCACGAGCGTGTACACACCCTCCGGTGCCGCTATATGGTACATACCCTTCTCGTTGGTTTCAGAGGCGTATGTCGTATTTTTGAGGTATACTGTAGCAAAGTCTATCGCTTCGCCGTCGGCGGTGAGAATCTTGCCTGACACCATCGCGTCTTCGGCAGCATAAGCCGCCTGCGTCCCGATTCCTGCACCTAACAGTATGATGGAGAGCAATACTCTGTTCTTCATTATTGCCGTAGGTTCTGTTTACATTATTGTTTTACAATGCAAAGTTCGTCTTTTTTAAGCCCTCCCACAATACTCAAATGTAAGTATACCCGTTCCATCCTCCTGCATATCAGCATATTACACGCTGGCGCTAAAACAGCTTAATTGGCCAACCGACAAAATCAAAGGGCGAGCGCATCATTACGCCCGCCCCCGTTATCCGCACGCGCCATCAGGCGCACATGCGGTCAGGTGATATAGGTATGCGTATATGCGCGCGCATTACGCCACCCCTGTCTTTCGCCGCTTCGGCATGATTCGTTCGTGAAGAAACTGGAATACCACAAAAAGCACCGGCACCACAAACAGCAGTCCCAGCGTGCCGAACAGCAGTCCGCCCACCGTGCCCACTCCTACCGAGATATTGCCGTTGGCACCCACGCCGCTCGCAAACATCAGCGGCAGCATGCCGATCACCATGCAGAGCGAGGTCATGAGTATCGGGCGGAAACGCGCCTTGGCAGCCGACAGGGCCGAGGCCACAAGCCCCATCCCCTCTTTGCGGCGCGCCGAGGCGTATTCGGTCAGCAGGATCGCTGTCTTGGCAAGCAGGCCGATGAGCATGATGAGGCCGATCTGCATGTAGATGTTGTTCTCAAGGCCCCACCAGCGGGCGAAGAGGAAGCATCCCGCAAGGCCGAACGGCACTACGGCTATCACCGCAAACGGCACCGTCAGGCTCTCGTAAAGCGCAGCAAGTATCAGGTATATGAAGGCAAGGCAGATGCTGAATACGATTACCGTCGTATTGCCTGCCGAGGCCTCTTCGCGCGACATGCCGCCGAACTCGAAGCCGTAACCGATCGGCAGCGCCCGCGACGCCACTTCGTTGATGGCGGCGATCGCCTCGCCCGAGCTGTACCCCTCTGCAGGCTCGCCGTAGACGGCTATGGCCGGGAAGAGGTTGAAGCGCGACAGGCTCTCCGAGCCGTATACGCGCGTCAGGGTGATGAGGTTGGAGATCGGGGTCATCCCGCCGCCGCTGCCGCGCACGTACATGTTCTTGAGAGATTCCTCGTCAAGACGCGTCTCCGGACTGGCCTGCACCATCACGCGGTAGAGCTTCGTGAAGCGGTTGAGGTTGGAGGAGTAGCTGCCCCCCACATATCCAGAAAGCACCGACAGCACATCGGCCGGATTGATGCCGAGTTTCATGCATTTCACGGCATCCACCTCTACGCTGTATTGCGGATAGGCGGTATCGAAGGTGGTGTAGGCACGGCTTATCTGCGGCCGGGCGTTGAGGGAGTCGATGAAGGTGCGGGTGGTGGCAAGAAGCTCTTCGGTGGTCTTGCCGGAGCGGTCCTGCACGTAGAGCTCGAATCCGCTGGTCTGGCCGTAGCCCGAGATCATCGGGGTCTGCGAGGCGCGTATCTGGGCCGAGGCTATATGCGCCGTGCGCGCATAGATCTGCTTGATGATGGCATTGATGTCCAGAGAGTCGTCGGTGCGCTCGCTCCAGTCGTTGAGGCGGATGTTGAATGAGCCTGCGGAGGCCGACTGGTCATGGCGCGCGCTCTTGCCGGCTACGCGGGAGTAGATGCTTATCCCGGGTATGTCTTTTATCGATTTCTCTATCTCGTCCATTATGCGGTCGGTCTCGGCGAGGTTGGTGCCCGGAGCCACCTGCACGTTGAGGCTTATCGTCCCCATGTCTTCCTGCGGCACGAGGCCGGTCTTGGTGGTCGATACAAGCCATATCAGCGCCCCGGTGGCCAGGGCGAAGAGCATGAGCACCACCCAGCGGTTCTTGAACAGAAACATTATCCCGCTCCGGTACTGCCCCGTCACTGTGGCCAGCGACTTGTCGAATGCGTAGCGGAAACGCTGTCCGTAACTGCTTTTGCCCCCTTTCATCCCCTCTTTCTGCGGACGCATCATGATGGCGCTCAGGGCCGGACACAGCGTCATGGCGTTGAGCAGCGAGATCCCCACGGCCACTGCCATCGTCAGACCGAACTGGCGGTAGAACGTGCCCGATGTCCCCCCCATGAAGCATACCGGTATGAAGACGGCCATGAATACGATCGTCGTAGTGACCAGCGCCGCCGACAGGCCCCCCATCGCCTTTACCGATGCCTCGTAAGGCTCGCGTATCCCCTCCTCGAATTTAGCCTGCACGGCCTCTACCACCACCACGGAGTCGTCGACCACGGTACCTATCACGAGCACTATGGCGAAGAGTGTCAGCATGTTGAGCGTAAACCCTACGGCGTAGATGAAGGCAAAGGTGCCGATCAGCGACACGATAATGGAAATCGTGGGTATCACGGTGGCCCGGATGTCGTGGATGAAAAGGAATACCACCAGCACCACCAGCACAAGCGCTATGACCAGCGTCTCCACCACTTTCCCGATCGAGGCGTTGAGGAAGTCTTTCGAACTCTGGATGTCGGCCAGCACCATCCCGCGCGGCAGCTGCGCGCGTATCTCATCGAGCGTGCGGTCGATCTCGCTTATCACTTCATTGGCGTTCGATCCGGCAGTCTGCGCTATCATGGCGTTGGCTCCGGGATGACCGCTCGTCTGGCTTATCATGGAGTAGTTCTGAGCCCCTAACTCTACTTTGGCCACATCGCCCAGTCTGAGCACCCCTCCGTCGGGAAGGGCCTTTATCACGAGATTCTCGAATTCGGATGCGTCCTCATAGCGTCCGCGGTATTTGAGCACGTACTGGAACGTATTGTCCGACTCCGAACCCAGCGTCCCCGTCGGCGACTCGATGTTCTGCTGCGCCAGCACGTTGTCTATGTCAGCCGGCACGAGCGAATATTGCGACATCTTGGCCGGATCAAGCCATATGCGCATCGCGTATTCGGCGCTGAAGATGTTCACCTCGCCCACCCCGGCTATGCGCGATATCTGCGGCTCGATGTTGATCTTCATGTAGTTGGTCAGGAAGTCGGAATCATAAGAGTCGTCAGGGCTGTAGAGGGTGATCGATTTCAGTGTGCCGTTCTGACGCTTGCGCACCGTCACGCCGCTCTTGGTGACTTCGGCCGGCAGAAGCCCCTGCGCCGAGGCCACGCGGTTCTGCACGTTGACCACCGCCATGTCCGCATCCGTCCCCTGCTTGAAGTAGATGCTGATGGCGGCCGTTCCGGTGTTGGTGGCCGTCGAGGTCATGTAGATCATGTCCTCCACACCGTTGAGCGATTCCTCAAGAGGCACTATCACGCTCTTGAGCACTGTCTCGGCATTCGCCCCGGTATACGTGGCCGACACACGCACCGTCGGAGGTGCTATATTGGGAAACTGCTCGATCGGCAGCTGCGTCAGGGCAATCACTCCCAATATCATGATTACCACCGAAATCACTCCGGCCAGTATCGGCCGGTCGATAAATGTCTTTACATTCATGAGTCTTTATGGTTGCTATCTCGGTTTTCTGCTCTCCGGTGCCGCACGCCACTTCACGCCGAGGCCGCTTGCCGGAGTCAATACACACAAAATTACGCCATATTCAATTATTTTCGCTCCGGTATCATTCCAACAGTGGTAAAGGCGGGCGGGCAAGTGGCAAACGTCCCCGCCGCTTTGCAGTTCTTATTCCTAAATTTATTAACTTTGCAATTGCATTCACCCACGGATGTTCCGCACGTGAATCGCGGCCTACGCCCCGCCCAATATTCCACTCCACGGATCCAAGGTATGAGAAATCTTCCGTTATACATAGATCTGGCTTTTTGCCTTATCGTGCTCCCGATTATGGTGGCACTATCTCCCGTAGAGCGTTGGTATCACAATTTCTCTACATACGTGATTGTGGCCGGCACATGGCTTTATCTCCTTTACTTCATCAACAGGGCTTTCACGGTCCCCTGGCTGTTCGGCACCAAAAGGAAAATCGCCGGAGGCGTGACCCTCATCATCCTCTCCTTCGCCTTCACACTCCACCTCTCGAGAGTAAGGCTATATCATCCGAAGCCAAGCATCTTCGACCAGGGCATCGTAATCCGCCTCCCTCAGATACAGCAGTATCAGGAAGCGCTCTGGACTCTCTTCATGCTCGTCGAGGCATTCAGCTTCGCCGTCGGACTCCTCACTCAGACCAACATACAGCGCAACCGCCGCCGAGAGGCGGAAGCCCTCCTCGACAAAGCCGAAATCGAACGCGACAAGGCCGAAATACAGATGTACAAATCCCGTATCAAGCCCCATTTCATGTTCAATACCCTCAACTCTCTCTACGGACTCTTCATAATTCAGAGTCCCAACGCCCTCCCTTCGCTCGAGAAGTTTATCGAAATGATGAGATACATCAACACCACAGCCGGCCAGGACCTCGTCCCCCTCGCAGACGAGGCCCGATACATACGCGAATACGTCGAAGTGCAGAGCCTGAGGCTCAACCACATGACCGACGTCCGGCTATCCATCGACATCAAATCACCCGACCTCGGCATCCCCCCGATGCTGCTCGTCACATTCGTGGAGAACTGCTTCAAATACGGCATCTCGCCCATAGAGCACTCCGCAATACACATCTCGCTCTCCGAAGACAACGGCATCCTGCGATTCGCAACGTTCAACAGAATCTGCTCACACGACAAGCGGGATGGCGAACATATGGGGATCTCCAACTGCCGACGCCGTCTACAGCTCCTCTACCCCGACAGCCATACACTTCAGATCGGCCCCGACGGCAACGACTTCCGCGTCAGCCTCACCATCAACCTCTCAGCCTGCCGACTCCCCGACGCCTGAACCTCTCTCCGCACCGACAGATGTATTTATTCCAACATTATCGTTTTATACCCATATGATCAGATGCATTGTAATCGATGACGAGCCTATCGCTCTGGCCATCATCAAGGAATTCTGCCGCCGCTACGGCGACATTGATGTGGAATGCTTCACATCCCCGGTCGAAGGTATGCACCGTATTGAGCAGACCCGACCCGACATCGTTATGCTCGACATCGAGATGAACTCTCACAACGGCCTCACTCTCGCACGCGCACTCCCAAAGGATACATGCCTCATATTCACCACAGCATATCCCCAATACGCCCTCGACGGATTCAACCTCGACGCCGTCGACTTCCTGCACAAACCCATCTTCTATCCCCGCTTCGAGCGTGCCATCCGCAAGGCTGAAGTATGGATAGCGGCACGCAACGGCGCCCCCGTTGCCCCGCGACAGGTCATAACCCTCAAGGTAGAGCACAAAAACGTAGTAGTCGACATCCAGGACATCGCATACATCGAAGCCATGGACAACTACGTCAAGGTATACCGCATCGGCAAACCCACCGTCGTATCACAGATCACAATGAAAGAAGTCGAATCCATGCTCCCCGACGACGGATTCATCCGCGTACACCGCTCCTACATCGTATCGCTGCGCCAGATCGAGAAATTCTCCAACCGCAAGATATTCCTCCGCAACTACCAGCAGCCCATCCCCGTAGGCCGCACCTACATCGACTCCTTCAACAGCCTCTACGACATCTTCCGCTCCAACCGCTGACCCCTCGCGCTTCAGCGCCCCATCCTCCCTCCCCGCGCTTCAGCGCTTTCCCTCGCAAAGCCGGGCCCACAAAGCCGGGCCCCGTAGTCCTGCGCCCGAGCTTTAGCGAAGGGAAGGGCAAGCAAGAGAACCAGCCCCCCGCGCCGGGCGTTAACATATCATGGTTACTTCACACACAAATATCACCCCCGCATGGCGCCGGGCAATCCCCATAGTCCGACGCATCACAGGCTATATCATCCCGGCGGCCGTATCCGTCGCACTCATCGTGTGGCTGTTCCATAAAGTCGACTTCCACACAATCACCACCATACTTCGTGACTCCTGCGACTACAGATGGCTGCTCATCATGTGCGCAGTCCTCACCATATCCCGATCCGTAAGAGGAATACGATGGGGAATACAGCTCCGCGCCGCAGGAGTAGCTCCGATGCCCCCATTCGCCGAAATGGTTTCCATCTTCGGCGCCTACGCCCTCAACCTAATCCTCACCGGAGTAGGAGAAGCCTGGCGCTGCATATACGTCAGCCGACGCCAGCACGCCTCAATTTCAACAGTCGTAGGCACCGACCTCGGCGACCGCATCTCAGATGCAATCATGATCATAGCCCTCATAATCCTCTCCCTATCCGTAGCCCACCCGGTCCTGCAGAAATTCATCGACCACTACAGCTGCGGAGAGAAAATCATGCACATCCTCTCATCCCCATGGCTATGGATCACCCTCGGAGCAATAATCGCCATCGCCATATGGCTCCTCTGCACCTCATCGCGCAACAAGGTCATCATCCGCATCCGCACCGAATGCGGCCGCCTCTGGAAAGGATTCCGCATCCTCTTCACAATGAAACACCAGCTCCTCTTCTGGACCTACACACTCGTCATCTGGATAGCCTACTTCCTCATGACATACCTCTGCTTCTTCGCATTCCCATTCACACGCACACTCATCCGCCCCGACATGGCCTACGGACTCCTCCCCGGACTCGTAGTATTCATCTTCGGCTCACTCAGCATCGCCATCCCCGCCACCGGCGGCCTCGGTCCCTGGAACCTCGCCGTAATCTTCGCACTCTCCCTCTACGGCATCTCCACCCCCGATGCCACAGCCTACTCCCTCGTAGTCTGGGCCTTCCAGACCCTCACCCAGATAATCCTCGGCATAATCAGCGCCGCCTACATCTCCCTCTCCCGCCCCCACGC
>CAMWRH010000067.1 GCA_947176605.1 uncultured Porphyromonadaceae bacterium | reverse complement strand
CCCCCCCCCCTCCATTTTTTTACCCCCCCACCCCGCCAACCCCGATCCTGAGATCTCCCGTGGGCTCGGAGCTGCGTATAAGAGACAGCTACATATCACTCAACCAGGTCGACATCACGCGTATGCGATTCGCCATGTCGATGCTACCCACCATCGACACCCTGACCCTACAGGCCGATGAAATGAAACTGCGCAACGGCATCATCGACCTGCGCAACAACGACATAACCGCGCGCCTGCTCACCATCAGCGGAGGAGACGCCCGCTACATAGCCCCCACACCCGAATATGTGGCGGCACACCCGGCTCCGGCGGCCGACACTACCTCCACCTCCCAATCCGCTCCCATGACAATCCGGGGCGACAGCATATCCCTCTCCGGCTTCAAGGCCCTCTACGCCATCAAGGGAGCCACCCCACTCCCCGGTTTTGATGCCAACTACATCGAAGTAAAGGATGTGGCCGTAGGGCTGCATGACTTCTATAACCAGGCCAGTGCCCTGCGTCTCCCCATCACCCGCCTCAGCGCCGCCGAACGCAGCGGCCTGCAGATCACCGATGGGCGCGGACTCGTATCGCTCGACGAGACAGGGATTCAGCTTCAGGGGCTTGAAGTGCAGACACTTTACTCCAAAGCCTCTGTCACAGCCGGACTCCCCTTCGCCCTGATGCAGCTTGAGCCGTCGGCACCCGTCAACGCGCAGCTCACGGCAAGCGTCGGGATGCCCGACGTCACCGCCTTCATGCCCATGCTGCGGCAATACACCTCAGCCTTCCCCGCCCGCCAGCTCAACGCCAAAGTGCAGGCCCTCGGCACACTCACCGATGTAGAGGTAAAGGCCATGGATATGGCGATGCCCGGAGTATTCAGCCTCCGCGCCAGCGGTAAAGCCCGCAACCCGCTCGACCTTAAGCAGCTCGTGGCATCCCTCACACTCGACGGCGAGGTAGAGGATCCATCACCCATAGAGCGATTGGCCGGAGAACTACCGTTCCGCATGCCCCCGCTCAAAGTGAAAGGGACATTAGGAGCCGACCGCCAGACCTACTCAGCCGACATAAGCATGACCACACCGCAGGGTGCGCTGCTTGCCGACGGACACGTAGGACTCACCTCCGAGCGCTACGACGCCACGCTCGATGTAAGCGATCTTGACGTGGCCTACTTCATGCCCGACATGGGGATAGGGAAGGTAAGCGCCCGCATACATGCAGCAGGCAACGGATTCGACCCCACACTCCCCAAGGCCGCCACCGATGTGGATGCCGACATATCATCCATCACCTACAAAGGTCACCTCCTGCGCTCCATCACACTCGGCGGCACACTCGCCGACGGGCGCTACTCCCTTGACCTTGACTCACCCAACGAAGACATCAACCTCAACGCCCATATCGTAGGCAGCCTTGCCCCCGACAACTATTGCGCCGAGGGGCTGCTGCGCGTATACAACGCCGACCTCCATGCACTCGGCCTAATGGACCAGACCTGCTACGGCTCGGCCGACCTGGAATTCGACATCAACGCACGTCCGGCCAACTGGCTATACGATGCCACCCTCGACTTCCACTCCATCGCATGGCATATGGAGGAATTCGACCTCGACCTGCCGCAGGGAGTGCGTGCCGACTTCACATCCGAAGCCGACAACGTAAGCTGCACGCTCGACGCACAGGGCACCGAGGTGGCCTTCACATCCGCCACCGGGCTCAAAAACGTAGTAGACGGCATGACGAAAGCCATGGATGTGGCATCCCGTCAGATCGCCGCCCGCAATCTTGACATAGAGGAGATGCAGACCCTTCTGCCCCCATTCAAACTCCAGGCCACCGCTTCCGGCCACGGACTGCTCCGCGACCTGCTCACCCCCTCCGGACTGGCCCTCGACACCGTATCACTGGCCCTGGCCAACGACTCCATCATACACGGTGGCGTCATGGCACGCCGTGTCAGCACCGGCTCACTGACCCTCGACACCCTTATGCTCGGACTCCGCGAACGCGGCAAACTCATCGACTACCGCTTCCATATGGGCAACCGTCCCGGCACACTCGATGAATTCGCCCAGGTCAACGTCAACGGTTACCTCGGCTCCAACCGTCTGTCAGCCTTCGTCAACCAGAAGAACCTGGCCGGAAAGACCGGTTACCGTATCGGTTTCACAGCCGCCATGGCCGACAGCACCGTCTCGATCCACTTCACGCCGCTCCGCTCCACGATAGCCTACATGCCGTGGACATTCAACGACGACAACCACGTGGATTACGACTTCGCCACCCTGCGCCTCAACGCCAACCTCCAGGCCTCCAGCCGCGAGAGCAGTCTGCTGCTTATGACAGAAGAGACCTCCGACGGAGGGGAAGACCTGCATCTCAACGTAAGCAACATACATATCGAGGACTTCCTGCAGATGTCGGTGATGGCGCCCCCCGTCAAAGCCACACTCGACGGCGATGTGCGCGTATACTACAACGGCAAGACCATCTCCGGACAGGGCAACATCGGTGTCACCGATTTCACCTACGACAAGATGGCTGTGGGCAACTTCGACCTCGGGCTCAATGCCGGAGTCGACCTGCACGGCGAATCCGTGGTGCAGGCCGCACTCAAGATTGACGGCAATCCCGCAGTAAGCCTTACCTCCACACTCGCGCAGAATGGCGAAAGCCTCGAATCGAAAGACCTTAGCCTGGAGCTTACCGATTTCCCCCTGAAGATAGCCAACGCATTCTTAGGCAAGGATGTGGCATCGCTCAGCGGAGAGCTCAACGGGCGCATGGACGTATCCGGCAAACTCTCGTCGCCGATGCTCAACGGCAATCTGAGCCTTGACTCCGTAGGGGTATATCTCCCAATCATGGGAGGCTCGCTTACATTCCGCGGCGAGCCATTGACAGTGAGCGACAACCATCTGGTCATAAATTCCCTCAATATCTTCGGAGCCAACGATAATCCGCTTACCATTACCGGTGAGGTGGATGCCACAAAATTCAGCGACGTGGCCTTCAATCTCGCAGCCAATGCGCGCAATTTCATACTAATCAACAACGACCGCCGCTCCCGCAGCGACCTCTACGGCAAAGTCGCCCTTGATCTCGAGGCCACCGTGAGGGGCCCGATGAAGCATTTCGACATCAACGCCAACCTCGACCTCCTCGGCAGTACAAATGCCACCTATGTAGTGGATATGGCTCCCACATCGAGCCTCGTCTCCACCTCCGAAGGGGTAGTGAAATTCGTCAACTTCTCCGACACCACACAGACCGTAAAGGCCGACAGCATACAGACCATGAGCGCCATGCGCATACGGGCCGGTGTCACCATCACTCCCGGCGCACAGATCACCGTACTGCTCGGCGACAACGGCAAAGTGCAGCTCCAGCCCTCGGGTACGGTCAACATGTTCCGCAACTTCATGGGCGACATGACCCTCAACGGCCAGCTCTTCCTCGGCAACGGATTCGCCAACTACAAGCTCCCCGTCATGGGGCAGAAGGAATTCACCTTCAATCCGCAGAGCTACGTCACCTTCAACGGCGACATGATGAACCCCACGCTCAACATCAAGGCCACCGACCTGATCAAAGCCAACGTCATCAACGCCAGCGGCAACAGCAGCCTGGTCAACTTCATCGTAGGGCTCGACGTCACCCAGACCCTCTCGAATCCCAAGGTAGTGTTTGACCTCAGCACCGACGACGACCTCACCCTGCAGAACGAACTGCAGTCCATGAGTGCCGACCAGCGCTCCACCCAGGCCATGAACCTGCTGATCACCGGCATGTACCAGGGTGCCGGACTCAAGACAAGCAACGGCAACATGGCCGACAACATGCTCTACGGACTCATCGAACAGCAGCTCAACTCGCTTGCCTCCAAGGCAGTGCGCGGAGTCGACCTCTCCTTCGGCATCGACAACTACGACAAATCCGTCGACGGTGTAAGCTCCAACGCCATGAGCTACAGCTATCAGGTGTCGAAATCACTGTTTGACAACCGCTTCAAGATCGTAGTCGGAGGCAACTACGCCACCGATGCAAGCGCCGACGAGAACTTCTCCCAGAACCTCATAAGCGACATCTCATTCGAATACACCCTCAAACAGACCAATACACTCACGATGCTCGTGCGCCTATTCCGCCATACAGGTTACGAGAGTGTGCTCGAAGGAGATGTCACCGAGACAGGCGTGGGCTTCGCAATGCGTCGCCGCCTCTCCGACCTGCGCCGCCTCTTCAATGTGAAATGGGGCAAAGACAGCAATCTTCCCGCCGCCGCCCCGGCCACTGCCGGCACAGTGCCTGCCGACAGCACCGCAATCAAGCCCGAAGAGGTGCGCGAAGTGCGCGAAGAGCTCAAACAGCAGCCCGACTCCCTGCGAAATAAGACAACCGGTAAAAAAGATGACGCCAAATGAGACCCTCTGCATTAAATAACTCATCCAAAGGATACCGAGGCCGCATCCGCCGATCCCTGCCGGCAGCATTGTGGGTGGTGATGATATCACTTATGGCAGCATGCTCCACCACCCGCAAGCTCACCGAAGGGGAGACCCTCTACACCGGCGTGAAGAAACTTGAGATCGTGCCCACCGACAAGGAAAAACTCCCCTCCGGAATGGTATCCGACCTCAAGCAGGCCATCGACGTGGCCCCAAACAACGCCATGCCCTTCCTGTCGCCATACTACCGGTATCCCTTCCCGCTCGGACTCTGGGTCTACAACAACATGAGCGACTCGGCCAAAGGGCTCAAAGGGTGGATATACCGCACCTTTGCCCGCACCC
This sequence comes from uncultured Porphyromonadaceae bacterium, assembly GCA_947176605.1. GTDB lineage: Bacteria > Bacteroidota > Bacteroidia > Bacteroidales > Muribaculaceae > Lepagella. The sequence continues at coordinate 8,156 of CAMWRH010000067.1, read as the reverse complement.
CGGTGCTCATCTCCGATGTGCGCCCCGACGGACGCACCCAGGTGATGAAAGAGATACTCGACAACAACGGCTACTTCGGCTCCACAGCCAGCTACACCATCAATCCCAATCCCCACAACCCCAAGAAAGCCTCCATCACCTACCGCCTCGACGTATCGAAGCCCTACACGATCGACTCCATCCAGTACATCGGCGACCGCTCCCCGCTGACCCACTTCATCGACTCACTGGCCCGCCGGAGCGACTATCTGCAGAAAGGGGCCGTATTCTGCGTGGACTCCCTTACAGCCGAACGCGTACGCATCGCCAACCGCCTGCGCAACCGAGGCTACTACTACTTCCGCCCCGAATTTATCGAATTCGAGGCCGACTCGCTGCTCAATCCGCATCATATCGCCATACGCTACGACCTTGCGGCCAACATGCCGGCCATCGCCACGCGGCAGTTCCGCACCGGCAACATCACCACCGTCCTCGAGCGCAACAACGAGCGCTATCCCGGCACCCCCGACACGCTTCAGACCAAGCGCGGCGAACTCGTGGTGTACCGTCCGCAGCGCCTGCGCCCCAACATGATACCCTCCTGCATAACATTCCGCAATGGGAAGATATTCTCCGTGCGCGACATGGACCGCACACAGACACGCCTGTCGCAGCTCGGCATATTCGGCAACATACAGATACAGACCATCCCCGTCGACACCTCCGCGCAGGATCCCGTGATGGACGTGCTCGTCACCTGCCGCTACGACCAGCCCATGGAGGCCTCCATAGAGGTCAACGTCACTTCCAAATCCAACTCATACCTCGGCCCGGGACTCGTGCTCGGCCTGACCCACAACAATATCTTCGGCGGTGCCGAAAAGCTCAGCCTGCAGTTTACCGGAGCCTACGAATGGCAGACCGGCAAAGGTTCCAACCGCTCCCTCTTCAACAGCTACGAGTTCGGCATCACCACCTCGCTCGCTTTCCCGCGACTCCTTGCCCCCGAATTCATACGCCGCCGCAACAGCGAGCTCAACTGGACTACCATCTCACTCAATGCCGACATACTCAACCGCCCGCATTACTTCAAGATGGCGCAGTTCAACACCGGCATAAGCTACGAATGGAAGACCACCCGCAACGTCATGCATCAGTTTACCCCCTTCAAGCTCACCTACACCAAACTGATGAAGACCACCCACGACTTCGACTCCATCATGGCGCAGAATCCGGCGGTGGCACAGAGCTTCATGAGCCAGTTCATACCCCAGCTCAGCTACACATACACCCTCGACAAATTCCTCGAGCGTGCCCAGATCAACGGCATCAACTTCACCTTCACCATCACCGAGGCCGGCAATCTCTTCGATGCGATCTACCGCCTCTGCGGCGTAAAAGGGGAGAAGACACTGTTCGGCACCCCCTTCTCACAGTTTATCAAGGGGCAGGCACAGCTCGTCTACAGCCGTCGCCTCGTGCGCGGCAGTGACCAGTGGCTCGTATCCCGTGTGCTGATCGGAGCCGAACATGCCTATGGCAACTCTAAGCAGGTGCCTTATGCCGAGCAGTTCTATATCGGCGGCGCCAACTCGATACGTGCCTTCACCGTGCGCTCCATCGGTCCGGGCAGTTACCGTCCGCCGGCATACCTTGAGAACGGCTACTTCGACCAGACCGGTACCTTCAAGCTCGAACTCAACACCGAATACCGCTTCCCGATAATAAGCGTGCTGCATGGCGCCGCCTTCATTGACGCCGGCAATATCTGGCTGCTTAAAAACGACCCCCTGCGCCCCGGCGGACAGCTGCAGGCCCGCACATTCCTGCGCGACATAGCCCTGGGCACCGGTGTCGGACTGCGCGTGGATATCGGTATGCTCGTGCTGCGCGGCGACCTCGGCTACGGTCTTCACGACCCGGCCGGCAACGGCACCGGACATTACTTCAACATAGCCTTCAAGAAAGCCTTCGCCTTCCATCTGGCCATAGGCTACCCCTTCTGATGCCCGGAGTAGGGGATATCGCCTCGTAGACACACAGACCCATAACATCATCCCGACCCAAATGAAAGGATTCGGAGCCCGCGAACGATTCGGACTCATCATACTTGCCTGCGTGCTGACAGTAATGCTCGGCATCGGACCGGTGGCCGACCGCCTCGGGTGTACCCGGCGGTCAGCCCCGGTCGTGCCATCCGTCGACACGGCCGCCACAACCGACAGCGCCGCCGCAGCATCCCCGGCTGCAGGAGCCGTCCCGGCTGACAGCGCCCCACGCACCGGTCGCAAATCCGGCCGACGCAACACCGCCGCCGTTCCCTCCGACACCACCCGGCGCGGCAAAAATACAAAACGCACCAAAAAAGCCGCCTCCTCCGAAAAGAAAGAAACTGACACACGACGCAATTATCTCGACGAAACCTTGTAGATTTAGTCTGATATAGTCGTTATTTTTAGGTATTTTCTCGACGAAACCTTGTAGATTAGTCTGATATAGTCATCATTTTTAGGTATTTTCTAAAAAAAACGGTTGGTTGTTGTTTATTTGAAAATTTTTAGCTTATTTTGCAGACATGATGTAATAACAAGAGAACACTCAATCAATATTAACTCAAAAAATACCGAGATGAAACGACAATTACTAAAAAGACTCTCACAGACTGCTATGGCGCGTATCGCGCCTCTGCTCCCGCTGGCACTCATAGCAGCCTGCAGCAATAGCGAACCCGACAAAGAGGGAGAAGCCAACGAGCCGATAGCGATAGACTGGAGCGTCGAGGAGAGCGATGTGGCCGAGAATATGGAAGCGATGGCATTCCGCATGATTTCGGATTACTACAGTGGCGCCGGGGAAGATCAGGGGATTGTGATAATGTCGCCTTACTGCGCGCAGGTCAATATGTCGATGATATCCAACGGAGCCGGAAACTCCACCCTGGAGCAGGCCCGCGAGCTTTTCGCTACCGACGATCTCGGAGTGCTCAACGCAATGCATAAGAAACTTGGTGATGTGCTCCCCCGCACCGATGCAAAGACCAAAGTGAAAATCGCCGGCAACGTATGGCTCAACGACGGATATAAGGCGCAGGATGCGTTCAGCCGCAGCATCGCCGACGCATACAATGCCGAGGTGACCAACGCAGCGCTTGATAGCGAAAGCGGTCGCACCGCCATCAATTCCTGGATTTCCGATGCTACCGAAGGATTGATCAGCGAATATCTGCCGTCCCCTCCCGGAGTCAACGCATTTGCCGTAAATGCCATCTACTTCAACGGAGAATGGACCGTCCCCTTCAAGGCAGCCAGTCCGGAGGTACGCAAATTCTACAATATTGACAAGACAGAGACAGCCGTGGCATATATGCAGAATGATGCAACCGTGCGCTACGGCGAGCAGCCCGGTGTATACCAGGCCGTGGAAATACCGTTCGGCAACGGTTCCTACGCCTTTACCATATATCTTCCGGCAGAAGAGGTGAGTGTGGACGAAGTGCTTGTCTCCCTTGCGTCGGGCCCGGGAGCCGCCTCACAGCTTGAGGAGATTCCGCTTCGCGTGGTGATGCCCAAATTCAAGGTGGCCGGACGTGCCAACCTGTCGGCATTATGGGGGCAGTTGGGTTATCCCGATCTCTTAGGTGAGAATTCATCCTATCCCGGCATATGTGATAGGGAAATCAAATTCACCAGAATGCTACAGGCCCTCTATCTTGATGTCAACGAGCGTGGTGCCGAAATGGCCGCTGTCACAACTACGTATGATGCGACGGCATTGTCCCCGGGTGACTTATTCACGGTCGACCGTCCGTTTGCATTTACCGTCAGTTCGCCTGCCACGGGAGTCGTACTGATGGGTGGAGTGGTAAGAAAGCTTTAACGTAGTCAGGACAAAGCTTTAACAGCGCCAAGACACAGATACACTTAACAGATCTAAGTCAAGGAGTCCCTCCCGTATTCCGGTTTCTGCCGGATGGGAAGGGATATAAAGAGCCCCGGGCCACATCGCGTGAGCGATGCGGCCCGGGATGATTTTTATAATCGGTATGCAGTGGTGTCAGTCCCAACGTCCTGCTGGCATGGCTTCGCGCCGTGGGAGAACTGTTGCCGACTCCATGTATATTTCTATCTATATAACAGACGGAGCCGTCGATTGGTTTGCATCCGTGTCGGCATCACCCTCATGCGGCGGCATATTATCGGCTATGAGGGGAGAAGAGGTGACATTACGGTTGCGGAGCGAGAGGGTATAGTCGTGCAGCCGGCGGTAGAAGCGGTGGCGGCGCATGGTATCGGCATTGCCGATGATCAGCAGTTTCATGCGGGCCCGCGTGATGGCCACATTCATGCGGCGCAGGTCGCGCAGGAATCCGATGTCGCCCTCCTCATTGCTGCGCACCAGCGACACCACGATCACATCACGCTCCTGCCCCTGAAAGCCGTCGACCGTATTGACCGAAATCAGATGGCGGAACGGCTTAAAGAAGGGCACCCGGCGTATGAGCGACCGCAGATACTGCACCTGCGCCCTATATGGGGATATGATACCCACATCCACACGCTCCTCCAGGATGCGTCGGCGCCCAATGCGGATGAAATACTCTCCCAAGGTCTGGAGAGTCAGCAGCGCCTCATCGCGGTTGATTCGCCCGAACGACTGTCCGGTCAGCGCCTCGCGGAAAGCGCTGTCGGATGAAGCGTCAGTAGTATCCCTATTTTCCGCCCGACTGTCGGGAGCTGCAGCATGGCCGTTATCGGGGCCGGATGTGGGAGAAGCGGCAGTCATCTCCGAAGTATCGATCCATTCGATCGGGGTGTCCAGATCGAGTATGCTGCGCCACCTCACTTCCGGGGCTGCCTTGATACGCCCGTGATAGAACCACCGGTTGGGGACCCGCATGATATCCTCATGCATACGGTATTGCGTGGTGAGCAGCGTCACCGCCTCCGGATGGTCGGCGGCAATACGCTCCATCAGCGAATAGGCCAGACCGCCTCGCATCGCCTCGACCGACTTCACGGTAGGGGGGAGCTGACAGTGGTCGCCGGCCAGGATCACGCGTCCGGCGCGGCGCATCGGTATCCAGCAGGCCGCCTCAAGCGCCTGGGCCGCCTCATCGATAAAAAGGGTGGAAAACTTCATCCCGTCAAGCAGTCGGCTCGAGCTCCCCACAAGGGTGCAGGCTATGACGCGGGCCTCCCCGAAGAGGTCGGCATTGATGCGTATCTCCAGTTCGGTGGCACGCGACTGCAGGCGGTCCATCTTCTGATGCCACTGTGGCGAAGAGCGGCGCTCCGAGCGCAACTGGCGGATGGCCTTTCGCAGGCTCCACAGCGTGGTATAGTCGGGATGACTCTCAAAACGGCGCTCATAGGTAGAGGCCAGCATCTTATCGGTGACGCGGGTGGGATTGCCGATGCGCAGCACCGCTATTCCACGGTCCTGCAGCTTCTCCGCAATCCAGTCAACCGCCATATTGCTCTGTGCACACACCAGCACCTGGCTTTCGCGCCGCAGTGTCTCGTGGATGGCCTCCACGAGCGTAGTGGTTTTCCCGGTGCCCGGAGGGCCGTGGAGTATCGCCACATCCTTGGCGCGGAGTATCTTGTTGACTCCGGCTTCCTGAGCTCCGTTGAGATAGTCGATCCGGATGGGAGATGCTCCCCGCTCTGCAGCCTTGCGGTGCGAATAGAAGAGGTCGCGCAGATACCCCAGCCTGCCGTCGGCCTTCATCAGGCGCTGCAGAGCCTCGGTCATGGCGCGGTAGGAAGTCTCGTCAAACGACAGCATCACGCCGCACCGTCCCTCGCCGTCAATCAGCGACAGGTCGGCATTCTCCGGAATCGCCACGACCATACGGTCGGCATCCACATAGCTTACCGTGCCGGAGAAACGGTGGGCTACCGTATCGGCACCGCTGCCTTCCATCGTGAAGAAACTCACCGGGCGCCCGTATTCGAAATTATGGTCGTCGTCATCATCCGAGGTGTCGGTGTCGGCACCCTCAGGTATGCAACGATAAATTTCCACAACCCGCTGATTAAGCGAATTGTGGAAATCCTTTCCTTTGCGAATCGGAAACCATGCATTCCCCCGTGCCGTGAGCCTTTCGACACCGATTGACCCGGTGAGCCGGCTGAACGCCCGGCGTTCCTCCTCGTATTCGATTCGGAGCAGTCGCAGCTGCTCCGTTATGTCGGGATGCTTGTGAGTGGGCATCAGCGGTTGGCGCGTTTGCGCTCCAGTTCGTCGAGTATTATCTTGCGCAGGCGGATATGGTTGGGAGTCACCTCCACATACTCATCCTCCTTGATGTACTCCAGAGCCTCCTCAAGCGAGAACACCACCGGAGGCACGATCTTAGCCTTATCGTCGGCACCGGAAGCGCGCATGTTGGTGAGTTTCTTCGACTTCGTCACATTCACCACGATATCATTATCCTTCGCATTCTCGCCCACGACCTGGCCGGCATACACCTCATCCTGCGGGAAGATGAAGAAGCGTCCGCGGTCCTGCAGCTTATCGATGGCATATGCGTAGGCCGTGCCCGACTCCATGGCTATCAGCGAGCCGTTGGTGCGGCGCTCGATGTCACCCTTCCAGGGCTGGTATTCCAGGAAGCGGTGGGCCATGATGGCCTCTCCGGCAGTGGCGGTAAGCACATTGTTGCGCAGTCCGATGATGCCGCGCGACGGGATGGTGAATTCGATGTTGATGCGGTCGTTCTGTGTCTCCATAGAGAGGATATCTCCCTTGCGGCGCGTCACCATATCGATCACACGCGAAGAATATTCCTCGGGCACATTGATGGTGAGCGCCTCCACCGGTTCGCACTTCACGCCGTCGATCTCCTTGATGATTACCTGGGGCTGACCCACCTGCAGCTCATACCCCTCGCGGCGCATCGTCTCGATAAGGATAGAGAGATGCAGCACACCGCGGCCGTAGACAATCCACTTGTCGTCGTTGTCGCCGCGCACCACGCGCAGCGCCAGATTGCGGTCGAGTTCCTTCTCCAGGCGGTCGGCGATATGGCGTGAAGTCACGAATTTGCCGTCCTTGCCGAAGAAAGGGGAGTCGTTGATGGTGAAAGTCATCGACATCGTAGGTTCGTCGATGGCGATACGGGGGAGTGCTTCGGGATTGTCGAGAGTGGATACCGTGTCGCCGATCTCAAAATTGTCGAGCCCCACGATGGCGCAGATATCACCCGATGATACCTCCTGCACCTTCTTTCGCCCCATCCCCTCAAACGTATGGAGCTCCTTGATGCGCTGGCGTGTGGTGGATCCGTCTTTCTTGCAGAGAGCCACATCCATACCTTCGCGCAGAGTGCCGCGGTGAACGCGTCCGATGGCGATACGCCCCACATAGCTTGAGAAATCGAGGCTCGTGATGAGCATCTGCGGGTCGCCCTCGATCTGTTTCGGGGCGGGTATGGTAGAGAGGATGGTATCGAGCAGATAAGTGATGTCGGAAGTAGGCTCCTTCCAGTCGGGTCCCATCCAGTTCTGTTTGGCCGAACCGTATACTGTCGGGAAATCGAGCTGATCCTCGGTGGCGTTGAGGTTGAACATCAGGTCAAACACCATTTCATTCACCTCATCCGGGCGGCAGTTGGGTTTATCGACCTTATTGATCACCACCACCGGTTTGAGCCCCATCTGGATGGCCTTCTGGAGCACGAAACGTGTCTGTGGCATCGGCCCTTCGAAGGCATCGACGAGCAGCAGGCATCCGTCGGCCATATTGAGCACACGCTCCACCTCGCCGCCGAAGTCGGCGTGACCCGGGGTGTCGATTATATTGATTTTGGTGCCCTTGTAATTGATGGATACGTTCTTGGAGAGGATCGTTATGCCTCGTTCGCGTTCGAGGTCATTGTTGTCGAGTATCAGTTCGCCGGTGGTCTGATTGTCGCGGAAGAGATGGCCGGCGAGAAGCATCTTGTCGACAAGTGTGGTCTTGCCATGGTCGACGTGAGCGATGATGGCGATGTTGCGGATGTCTTGCATATTGAGTCTAATTTCGGGCCGGCTCAGCATGTCTGGTCACGGCCGGAGAGATTGCAACTGCAAAGTTAGCAAAAAATATGCTACACAACACATAATTGCATTAATAAGTGCGATAGTGCCGCAATTTGGGTAATGTTTTCGGGTAGGCGGAGGGGGTAGGGC
>CAMWRH010000066.1 GCA_947176605.1 uncultured Porphyromonadaceae bacterium | reverse complement strand
CCCGCCGACCGTCCCCGAATCCGTCGCCTCCTCACCCCCCTCCCCTGAATCCCTATTTCATGGTCAGGGGTGCGAGTAAAAAAAGACTTCCATCTACATCAATCATACCGCACCTCTGACCATCTTATAATTACTTGGTAGAATTAAGTGGCTGATCATTCGCAAGATAATAAAAGAATAGCAAAAAATACCCTGATGCTCTACATCAGGATGATTTTGATTATTCTTGTCACATTCTATTCCTTCCGGATATTATTAGAGCAGCTTGGCGACACCGGCTATGGCACATATAATGCTGTGGCCGGAGTCATTATTTTATTCGGATTCCTAAGCGGTGCGATGCGTACGGCTACCCAGCGTTATTTATCGTATTACTTGGGGAAAAAAGATAATGAGATGCTCCAAAAGGTATTCTCCATGAGTATCAATATCCACTTGCTGATCTGTGGAGTATTGTTACTTTTGGCTGAAACGGTGGGGTTATGGTTCCTGAATACCTACATGCAATTTCCTGTAGGACTTAAAGGAGAAGCAAACATACTATATCAAGTATCAATTATCAGTTTTCTAATACAGATCCTGACTGTGCCGTATCAGGCCGTGATAATTTCACATGAGAAAATGTCATTCTACGCCTATTTCAGTATTTTGGAAGTTATGCTGAAACTATCGGCAGTTCTGATACTTATGGCATTTACCGCATATAAACTCGTGATATATGGCATTGCTATTTTAGTAGTGTCTGCTATCGTATGGATAGTGTATAAAATATATTGTATCAGATTATTCCATACCTATAGATATACATATGAACCCGACAAAAATCTATTTAAGGAACTCATATCCTTTTCCGGGTGGAACATGATGGGAGGTATAGGTACCGTTGCCGCATCGCAGGGAATCAATATAATGTTCAATGTATTCTGTGGTGTCGTGGTCAATGCTGCCATGGGAATAGCAAATCAGGTAGGTTCGGCAGTTTCTACATTCGTAAATAATTTCCAGACAGCCTTCACACCCCAGCTTATAAAATCCTATGCCAACGGTGAAACGGATTATTTGTATTCATTGGTATTCCGGGCATCACGCTTCTCATTTTTGCTGATATTTTTATTAGGATTCCCATTAATCGTATATTGCCCCGTAGTACTCGGAATATGGCTTGGGCAGATTCCTCCATATGCAGTAGCCTTTACAAGGCTGATGATTGTGTATTGTATGCTTGAGGCATTATCAGGGCCTCTATGGACAACTGTACAAGCCTCCGGACATATACGCAATTATATGATAATCATATCCATTCTGATTATATCAAATCTCCCTGCAGGTCTGATTTTTCTGATCAAAGGGATGTCTCCGGTGTGGGTAATAGGTTATAAGGCGGCCGCATCATTACTGATACTTATATATCGTCTTGTTTATCTTACAAAGGTATTTGATTTTCCTATAAAGAGATATCTTAGGATTGTAAGTATGCGTATATTGCTGTTTACGGCATTGTGTATTCCCTTTCCACTATTGGTTGACTACGATGATCGGTCTCTGTGGATGCAGATACTGATGATTGGAAGTTGTGCATGCGAGATTGCGATAGTGGGAGCATTTGTAATGCTCACATCGTCAGAGCGAAAATTCTTTATTGATAAGCTACTGCGCCGACAGCATTAGTAAATCATAAAAGTGAATAATACGTCGGGATATTATGAATTATGGATTGTATTGAAAAGAAAAAGCAGCTGGAAGGAATTCTGAAAGAGACTCTTACCCCTTTGATTACGGGTGATTACGTGCATGTCGGTAATCCGTATTATGCAAATATTGGCGATCATCTGATATGGGCCGGTGAGGTGGAGTTCCTATCAACATTACCGTATAAATGTCTTGGCAGCCATAATATAACCACATGGCAATGGCCTGAACTTTCGGAAAATACTGTGATTATTTTCGAGGGTGGAGGCAATTTCGGCGAACTCTATCCCGAAGAGCATGATTTGAGGATGGAAATCATCCGACGATACCCCCGCAATAGGATTGTAATCTTACCTCAGTCAGTAGCATACAAAAGCGATGAGAGAATTGCTGAAGATGGTGGAATAATAGATTCTCATCCTGACCTGCATCTCTGTCTGAGAGATGAGGCGAGCTACCGGTTTGCTGTTGAAAATTTTCCGAAATGCAAAAAATATAAACTTCCGGATATGGCATTCTGTATATCCGACAGTATTCTCGCACCATACCGTGAGCCGGGAGGAGATAAAACATTGTTTTTGCGTCGTACAGATAAGGAATGGGTCGAGCCACAATTTAGTATTCCTGCAGATGCGGAGCAGAAGGACTGGCCCACATATGACAATGGCGATAGTGCTATAAAGATGTTAAGAGGATTATTGTACCTGGGTAAACGGATGCCAAATCCAGTCAAGGGCTTGTGTTTCAGGTGTGCCGATAAATTGGCTGTGTCAAAAGTATTGGATAAAATGGTGTATAAAGGGATAGATTTTCTCTATCCTTATGAACGGATAATAACGACGCGTCTTCATGTCCTGATTCTCGGGTTTCTGTTAAACCGCCAGATAGAATATATTGACAACAGTTCCGGAAAACTTTCAGCTTATGCTGATACGTGGCTTTCGGATATGCCGAAGGTCGTAGCATATCACTGATAAGACAATCATGATTGGAGTATTATCCTTCCTATCGGAAAGTATTGAAGCAACATAAATTTGAAAACTGTATTATATGGCGAATAGTGACAATAAATACTCTGAATGGCGGAGGTGTCTGATGTGGACAGGCCCATCATATAAAGAAACAAAGCTTACTAAATCGGAAATCAGGCAGATGTTTAAGGAATCTCCTGCCTGGATGCTTCGCAATATCTATGATTGGGATTGCAGTGAGCCTACAAATTTTTGGGAGGTGATATGTGACAAGGCATATGAGATTGCTGAATTGCCGTCAAAGACCCGGAATCAGGTTCGTAGATCATTACGAGATTGTGAAATTACCATATTGACCAAAGAGGAGCTTGTCGCTAAGGGAGGATATGATGTCTATATATCGGCATTTAAAAGATATCATGATATTACGGTGAAGCCTATGACACGAGAAGTGTATGAAAAGTGTGTGCTTGATGATGCATATGGCGAGTATTGGGGTGTTATGGAGAAAGAATCAGGCAAACTGATTGCCTATGGCAAAAACTTCCGTCGGGGTGATATGGTGAATTATGCGGTATTGAAGGCAATCCCGGAATATATGAATAAACATTATCCGTATTTTGGCCTAATCTATACTATGAATCAGCATTATCTCGGTGAATTGGGGTGCAAGTATGTCACGGACGGTTTCCGTTCAATTACGGAACATTCAAATATCCAGCCATTCCTTGAGAAGAATTTTCTGTTCAGAAAAGCGTATTGCAGGTTTGAAATGCACTATAGAAGCTGGTTTGGCATAGCAGTAAAGCTTCTTTATCCTTTCAGGAATCTGTTTCCTGTCAGTTCCGTGAAAAATGTACTCAAACAGGAAGCCGTCAATAGAGGAGATGCATAAGGTGTACATGTTTACGTACAAAGATGGGTATAGGCATATTGACAATATGAATCAGATATGATATCACTGTCGGCAATCATACAGAAGCGCCTTGATGGAGTCCATTTTAACCTGAAAAGAGATAAATGGCTTGTGCTCTATACTTTTCTGGCAATATTTCAGCCGCCGTTTATACCTTTTGCATTTATCTATATCTTAGGATTACTGACTTTGGTATGGGTATACTATAATGGGCGTAGCCGTATTGCCAAAAGCATTCTTATTCAGTCGAAGCTATATCTTATGATGAAAGTGTTTGCATGCATACTGCTTTACGTCATAGTAGTAGGATTGCTTGACATGATGCTGATAGAGAAAGTATCCGTTGGCAGTACAAGATTTTCATCGATTAATCAGATTACGGTACTTACATTCTGTCAGTTCTGTTTCATATGGCTTATCTTGATTAAATGCTATCAGCGGCAATATACATTGGTCGATATATTTCTGCTTCTTATGTTTGCGGGAGTATTGCAAGGATTGTGTGCAATAACAGCTTTTTTTGTCCCTCCGATACGTACGCTGTTTCTCAAATTCTGCGACCGTTCGATATTCAGTAAGGAGTTTTTCCTGTTGCGTCGCGGATATGGATTCAGCATAAATTTGCTTGATACCTTTGGTTATGGAATGGGATTGATAGCAAGCTATATGCTGATTGTAAAATGGAGCAAGTCTAAGGTGCTTTTGATTGGAAGTATCCTCTTGATTGTTTTTACAACAACTGTCAATGCCCGTACCGGTATCGCTGTATTTGGGATGGGGGTATTGATAAATTTCCTTTTAAAGAGGAATATAATCAAGAGTATATTCCGTTTGGTATTGATATTTCTGATATTTGAATTGGTGCAACCCCTCTTGATTTCCGGATTTGACAATCTGAGCAAGAGTAATAATGAAACGGTAGTATGGGTTGCTTTAGGAATGAAGCAGGTTGTAATGCTGGTAGGTGGTGATGATGAGACCCCGGCTGTAGGTGTGGAGGATGTAACATTTTTTGATAATTTTATAGATCTTCCGTCAGATACATTTGAATATCTGTTTGGCACGGGTCATCATGTATATGATACGCAAAAGACGATGGGTTTTCGTACTGATATCGGATATCTGAATCTGTTGTGGGAGTTTGGTATAATAGGTACAGGACTCGTACTATTGGCGATGGGTATATTTTTGATTGCACCGTTTTTCATGACTAAAAATCTTACAATCAGGAAGATTTCATTGCTAAACCTTACTGCATATGCGGCGGTATTGATGAAAGCTATACTCATAGGCTTCAATCCCGGTGTATTTATCAATTACCTTGCGACATTCAGCCTTTACTATATCATCAACAAAGAGCGCGGACGGATTGGTGCGCCAGTTCCGTCGGCGAAAACGCTAACAAAAACTGAAACTGATGGCAACTCCCCTCTTGTCAATCGTAATACCGGTGTATAACGTCGAGGCGTATCTCCGGCAATGTCTTGACAGTGTATTGAAGTCTGACGGGGCACAGGACTGCGAGGTAATCCTGGTCAATGACGGCAGCACCGACTCCTCTCCGGAAATCTGCCGTGAGTATGCGAGTCACTACAGTAATGTAAGGCTCGTAAATCAGCCGAATCAGGGACTATCAGAGGCTCGTAACACCGGAATCCGCCACGCTACAGGAAAGTATATACTCTTCCTTGATTCGGATGATTTCCTGTATGAAGGGAGTCTGAAATATATACTGTCCAATATAGAACGATCCACAACCGATATATTTCTTGGCCGTGCGTATAAATATTATCAGGATACCGATACATACCGTCTCAGTCAGAAAGATTATGTACCGCTTGCAGGAAAAAAACCTGCAGAGGCTTTCCTGACGCTTATATCAGGTAATGACTTCTGGTTTGCGGCATGGCTTGTGATAATAGAGAGGGAATTTCTGTTGTCGCATAATCTCTTCTTTATGAAAGGTATCTACCATGAGGATGAATTGTGGGTACCTTCGGTATTCATGACGGCGGCTACGATAGGCTTCATGAACAAAGGATTCTATTGCTATCGCCTAAACCGGGCGGGATCGATTGTATCGAAGCCAAATATAAAGCTTCTTTTTGATAAATTAATTGTAGGTGAGAAACTTGAAGAATTTGCTTCACGTAGTAATATTTGCGCTGAAATTGTACATACTCGGCAAGCCTCTCTTGAATTAGGCTGTATCTACAATGCCCGACCATATGTCTTGAATCCACGTTACGACGAATTATGCCGTAATATAAGGCTTCATGTCGAATGGTTGACCTATGGCAAATACAGTTGGATAAGAATACTTATAAAAGTATTGGGAATACGTGGTGTCATCAAGATGTTAAGTTTATTCCGAAAGTAAAGCAGTCAATAGATATCATGATCAGTATTGTCATACCCTGCTATAATGTAGAGCGAAATATCGATGCTACAATAAAGTCGGTGCTTGAGCAGACATCGTCTGACTGGGAAGTATTGGCTGTGGACGATGGGTCGTCGGATGGCACGTATCGCAAACTGTTGGAATATGCAGAATCTGATGCACGTATTAAAGTAATACATCAAGAGAATCAAGGGGTAGCAGTGGCTCGAAATACAGGAATTGAACATTCGGATGGTGAAGTAATCTATTTTCTTGATGGTGATGATACAATTGAATCCGGTTTGGTGGAGATGCTTGAAAGAGAATTCCGGCAAAATACGGATATGGTGATATTCGGGTTCTGTCAGGAATCTTCTGATGGCCGCATGCGAACTCATATTCCGCGTTCCGGTGACCGGATTGAATTGCTTAGTATGTTTCTGACTAACCGTTCATTTATCCATATATGCAGCGGAGCCTATTCACGCAGATTTATTGAAGAAAAGCATTTGCGTTTTGACATAGCCACAGTCTATTCGGAAGATCGTGAATTTATATGTTATAGTCTTTTTGAGGCTCGTAATGTAAAAGTGATAAAGAAGGCGTATTATACATATAGATGGCACTCCAATTCGCTCATGAGGCGTAGGATATATGATGAAAAGAAATTTTCATCAGTTCTTGCCTGTGAGAGGATGTATCATGCGCTTGCAGGTAGTAGATTGCAAAAAGATGCACTGATACAGTTGAAAACCACTATTTTGCTGCATTTCCGGTTTCATAGAAGATATAATGTGGAGCCTAATCATGCCACGGATTTGCTCAAAGAAAAAGCAGCAAAGTATCTTAAGATATCATCACCATTGCGTATGCATAGGGATGCCTTTTATGCAGCGGTAATGAGTCAGGTATATGTGTTTTCCCCAGTATTATACAGCTATCTTGTGAGGATTATATAGACTTGAGTTAAGTCTGGAAAGTGATAAATTGAATAGATTAGAAGTGGGGTATGTCGGATAAAAATTTTTCTGTTTTGATGTCGGTCTATCGTAATGATAATCCGATATTTTTCGAGCGGGCTTTAAGGAGTGTGACAATTGGGCAGACGATACAGCCTGATGAGTTGGTATTGGTTGTGGATGGTCCAGTATCAGATGAAATTGACTGTGTTATAGGTCGTTTTAAGGGATTGCTGGAAGATAGGATGCGGGTATATCGTTTTAAGAAGAATCGAGGACATGGGGCTGCAAGAAGTCAAGCGGTGCAAATGGCATCCAACGATTGGGTGGCAATAATGGATGCAGATGATATTGCAAGGCCTGACAGGTTTGAATTGCAGATGGATTTTATAGCGCATAATCCGGAATGTGACATAGTGGGCGGTCAGATTGCTGAATTCATCGGCGAAGAGGAAAATATTGTGGGAAAACGAATCGTGCCATGCAGCAATAAGGATATCTACGATGGGATCCGTAGTCGTTGTCCGTTCAACCAGATGACGGTAATGATGCGGCGGAAGATGGTGCTGGCCGTAGGCAATTATCAGGACTGGCATTTCAATGAGGATTACTGGCTTTGGATACGTATGGCAGAGGCGGGATACCGTTTCGCCAATCTTCCCCAGACACTGGTAAATGTGCGCGTCGGGGAGGAGATGTATGCGCGTCGGGGAGGGTGGAAATACTTCAAAAGCGAAAAGGGGTTGCAGGATTATATGCTCCGCCGGAAGATGATAGCGCTTCCGAGATACCTCTTCAATGTAGCCGTGCGGTTTGGAGTGCAGGTCGCTATGCCCAATAGTCTGCGCGGCTTTATATTCCGGAAATTATTCAGAAAATGAAAAAGAAATATAGAGTCGGATATACCACAGGGGTATTCGACATGTTTCATATCGGTCATCTCAACATTCTGCGCCGCGCCAAGGAGCAATGCGACTTTCTGATTGTCGGGGTCACTACCGATGAACTGTGCTATTCGCGCAAGCAGAAGTATCCAATTATACCGCAAGCTGACCGGATGGCGATTGTAGAGGCCATACGCTATGTGGATAAGGTTGTGCCCCAAAAGGATATGAACAAGTTGGAGGCAGTCAGGGAAAACGGTGCTGATGCCGTTTTCGTAGGGTCTGACTGGAAAGGTACGGATGCGTGGAACCGCTATGAAAAAGAGTTTGCCGAAATCGGCTGCACTGTAGCCTATCTCGACCACACCGACGGCATCTCCTCCACAATATTACGTGATAAACTGAATCAAGGAGAATTATGAAGAATCTGATGCGTCCCGGGGAGGATAAATGGGGGATTATGGAGTTGCAGAACTGTATCCTGAATGTGGCGGAATATTTCGACCGTCTCTGTGAGGAGAACGGTATTGATTACTGTCTGATGGGGGGCAGCGCATTGGGTGCGATCAGGCATAAGGGTTTCATCCCATGGGATGATGACCTTGATGTGTTTATGCGTCCGGAGGATTACAGGCGCTTCCGCGAGGTGTTCCGTCAGAAGGGTAATCATGATGAGTTTTATCTGCAGGAATGGGGCGGTGGGAAGGATGCCTCGTTTGCCAAATTGCGGTTGAATAAGTCGCATCTGAATGAGCCGGATCTTGAGAAATTGGATATCCATAAGGGGGTGTATATCGATATCTTCATTCTTCATTCATGTCCGGATTCACGGATTGGGCATTGGTGGCAGTATTTATGGTCTCGTTATTTGGTAATCAAATCGTTGGCCAACCGGAATTATAAGCGTCACGGCATAATGGGCAATCTGATTCTGCAACCGCTGAGATGGTTGCCAAAGCGTGTGATGGTGGATTTTGCAATACGTCAGCTCTATAAAAGCGCTGACAAGGAGACTCGTAATTATTGCCATTACTTAGGGCGTGCCGGATATACCAAAGGGTTGTATAAGAGTGACTATTTCAAGGCTACCAAACGTGTGCCGTTTGAAACGATTTCACTTCGCGTCCCGGCCAAAGTGGAGGAGTATCTGCGCGACCGCTGGGGCGACTATATGAAAATCCCGTCAGCCGAGGAAATCGCTTATTTCCAGCATGCTGCCGAATGGGACACGGAGCATCCGTTCCGGGGATATGCGCCCGGGAAGGTGTATAAGGATGAAAAGAATCTGATTGTCTGATTGTTAACAGGTGTCTGACATTTTATGGTATTGAAATACATATTTGACCGACTGGCGGCGCTGGTCGGTCTTTTGGTTTTGTGGCCGGTGCTGGCGGTCGTGGCTGTGTGCGTTAGGGTGAAGATGCCGGGCGGACCGGTGATCTTCCGGCAACGCCGCGTGGGAAAGGATGGGCGGCTGTTTACGATGTATAAGTTCCGATCGATGACTGTGGGACATGGCGGTTCGTCGGTGTCGGTGGCCGGTGAAAGCCGGATCACGCCGCTTGGAGCGAAGCTGCGGCGGTATAAGCTGGATGAACTGCCGGAGCTGTGGAATGTGCTTCGCGGGGATATGAGTTTTGTGGGGCCACGTCCGGATGTGCCGGGGTATGCCGATAGTCTGACGGGAGATGATCGCGAGATGCTGCGTCTGCGTCCGGGGATTACGGGGCCGGCCTCGATGAAATACCGCGATGAAGAGGAACTGCTCGCCGCTCAGACTGACCCGCAGCGCTATAATGATGAGGTGATTTTCCCGGATAAGGTGCGCCTGAACCGGTATTATCTGCATCACTATTCTTTCCTGACCGATATCCGGATGATCGTATGCACCGTGCTTGGGCGCCGGATGGCTTATGCCGGGGAAATGATATAGGTGGTTTTCTGAGCGGACGGGGGTTACGGCTCATTGCGGCGCGGGGCGAAGCGCTCCGCGTCGCGGAGGGTCTTCTTCTCGATGGAGGCGCGGAGCGCCTCGTCGAGGTCGATGCCACTCTGGTTGGCCAGGCAGATGAGCACCCAGAGCACGTCGGCCAGTTCTTCGCGGAGCGACGACCGGAGGTCGCCGGCCTTCGGGATCTGTTCGCCGTAGGTGCGGGCAATGACGCGGGCCAGTTCGCCGACTTCCTCTGTCAGCAGCGCCATATTTGTGAGATGTGAGAAATAACCGCCCCCGACGCGGCTGATCCATGCGTCGACGGCCTGTTGTGCTTCCTGAATGGTCATGATTCGGTAGCGGGCTGGGGGTTGATACGTGCAGATAGCTTGGCGATGAGCCGGGCTATTTTTGTTTGTATACGTGCGGATTCGATGTTGGAATCGGCTGCGTATATGAGGCCGATGGAGAGGGTGCGCAGGGAGGGGTTGGCCTCGACGGCCTCGCGGAGCTGGCGGCGCTGCAGGCGCCACGCCTCGCGGATGCGGCGGCGCATCAGGACGCGGTCGACGGCATGGCGCCGCTTCTTCTTCGGCACCGTGATCATCACCTGCAGAGGGGCGATGCCGTCGGGGACGGCAATCTTGAACGCCTGCTGCAGCTGCTGCCCCGACAGGGGGCGATACACGAGCCTCAGCGGATATTCAAACAGCGACTGCCCCTCGCGGAAGAGGGGGTCGACGAGCGCCTTATGGCGCAGGCGCTCAGATTTCGGAAATGTCAGCATATCATATCAAAATTTAAATGGCCGCTAAAGCAGGAGCCGGCCCCTCCGCGAGGGCTTGGAGGGGGGCGGTATCAGCGGCGGGCGAAGGGGCGCTCGAGGCGGAGCACGGCGCCGGCGTAGAGGAGCAGCAGGAGGGTGCGGACGAGGTAGCTGAGCCAGATGGCGGTGGGCCACCAGCAGTATTCGCCAATGGCGTAGAGGGCTACGGCGGCAGCGGTGTAGAGCCCCATGCGCTTCACTTCGTAGGGTAGCGGATAGTAGTGGCGACCTACGAAGTAGCTGATCACCATCACCACGAAATAGGCTATCAGTGCCGACCAGGCCGCTCCTAAGTAACCGTCGGGTATGCCGATGGCCGGGATGAGCCATACGTTGAGCCCGAGCATCAAGGCGAAGCAGAGCAGGGAGAAGTACATACCCCACTGCGTGCGGTCGGTGAGTTTATACCATAGCGAGAGGTTGAAGAATACGCCGAAACAGAGTTCGGCCATCATCATGACGGGCACCACGCGCAATCCCTCCCAGTATCCGGGCGACTCGAAATGCTTGATTACGGGGAGATAATACATCACGGCCAGGAAGATCAGCAGACCGAAGATGACGAAATACTTCATCGCGTTGCAATAGGCGCGTTCGCGCCCTGCCCCCTCGGCGCGGGCCTGGGAGAAGATGAAGGGTTCGTAGGCATAGCGGAAGGCCTGTGTGAACATCACCATCACGATGGCTATCTTCAGATTGGCGCCGTAGATGCCCACCATCGTGCGCGCCGCCTCCGGCTGCGACTTGAAGAGGTAGGGGATCAGGAGCTGTCCCATGTTCTGGCTCAGGATTCCTGCCACGCCCAGGATCAGGAGCGGCCAGCTGTAGGTCAGCATCTTATGCAGCAGCTGAGGGTCGAAGCGCCAGCGTCGTCCGGCCAGCCATGGTATCAGGCAGAGCATAACGACGAGTGTGGAGATGATATTGGCCACGAAGATCCATCCGATGCCGTACCCTATCCCTCCGAGGGGGGTATAGAACCAGTCGATCAACCCCGGCGCCACGCGCTCCAGCCTCGGGCAGGCAAGGAGGAAGAAGAGGTTGAGACCGATGTTGAGTCCCACGTTGAGGAGTTTGATTCCGGCGAAGGTCCATGCCTTGTTGCGGTAGCGCAGATAGGCGAAGGGGATGTTGGTAAATGCGTCGATGGCCACCGTCACGCCGAGCAGCCACACATATTCCGGATGCTTCGGGAGCAGCAGCGCGTCGGAAATACCGGGCAGGAAGGCCGACAGGAGCAGGATGAAGAGAGCCGACGTGCATCCCACCGAGATGAGCGAAGTGGTATAGACCGTGTCCGGACTCTCATGCGACGAGGCGAAACGGAAGAAACCCGTCTCCATTCCGTAATTGAGGATTACCAGCGCCACGGCCGTAAAACCGTAGAGATAGCTTACGATACCGTACTCGGCGGCATCGAAGAGGTATACATACAGCGGGACGAGACACCAGTTGAGGAAGCGTCCGACGATGCTGCTGAGTCCGTAGACTGCGGTATCTTTCAGAAGTGCGTTCATTCTTGTTCAGTCGATATCGGAGAATAGTGAATCGGGCTCGCCGGTGATGGTGCGCCCGAGATGGCGGTAGGCCAGATGTGTCACCTCGCGTCCGCGGGGTGTACGCTTTATGAAACCTTCCTGAATGAGATATGGTTCGTAGACCTCCTCGATAGTGCCCGCATCCTCACCCAAAGCGGTGGCGATTGTAGTGACCCCGACGGGGCCGCCGCGGAACTTATCGATGATCGTGAGCAGGATCTTATTGTCGGTCTCATCGAGTCCGTAGCGGTCGATATTAAGGGCTTCGAGCGCCATGCGGGCTATGGGGAGAGTGATTATGCCGTCCCCCTTCACCATCGCGAAATCGCGCACGCGGCGCAGGAGGGCGTTGGCGATACGCGGGGTACCACGGCTGCGGAGCGCGATTTCCAGGGCTGCGTTCTCATCGATTCCCACCTTAAGCAGACGGGCCGAACGGCGCACGATCCCCTTCAGCACCTCATGGTCGTAATATTCCAGATGGCAATTGATGCCGAAGCGGGCGCGGAGCGGCGCCGTGAGCAGACCGCTTCGCGTCGTGGCGCCGATCAGAGTGAAGGGGGAGAGGGTAAGCTGCACGGATTTCGCGCCGGGTCCCTTGTCGAGCAGGATGTCGATGCGGTAATCTTCCATTGCGGAGTAGAGGTATTCCTCCACGATGGGGTGCAGACGGTGGATTTCGTCGATAAAGAGCACATCGTGCGGCTCGAGCGACATGAGGATACCGGCCAGGTCGCCGGGTTTGTCGAGCACCGGCCCGGAAGTGACCTTGAAACCTACGCCCAACTCATTGGCGATGATGTTGGAGAGGGTGGTTTTACCCAGACCGGGAGGTCCGTAGAGGAGGGTATGGTCGAGTGCCTCGCCGCGCAGGCGGGCAGCCTGTACGAAAATGCGGAGATTGTCCACGATTTTTTCCTGACCGCTGAAGTCGTCGAAAGCGAGGGGGCGGAGCGCTTTTTCCACGTCGCCGTCGGTGGATTGGGGCTGACGGGCGGGATTGTGTATGTTGAAGTCTTCGTTGTATTCTTGCATGATGCAAAATTAGCTTTTTCGGATAGAATGCGCAAATTTTTCTGTGGCGCGGGGGATGGGACGCGGGGTTACTGCCGGATGCCCGGGGATGGGACGCGAAGGGCGCGAAGGGCGCGAATGGGCGCGAATGGGCGGGGGG
>CAMWRH010000065.1 GCA_947176605.1 uncultured Porphyromonadaceae bacterium | reverse complement strand
CGCTTGAAAATTAAATGTTTAACAGCATAAATTCAATTTTTGTCATCTACTAAAACAGTCTTTATACCTCTTTTCCAGTTCAGGAAGTTTTGCCTTCAGCTGATCATCGCTAAGCCCATTGATTTCATTCGCACTGCGTGAGGATGTGATGTATGCGCTGCTGGCATAAAGCGCGCTGTCGCAGAGTTTGCCATTCATGGCATTCACACTCGGAATAAGTATGATGAGCACGACAGCTGCAGCGGCAACGGCTGAAGTAATCCACGGACGGAACACTTGCCATCCGGATTTTTTTACAACGATTGGTCCGGGAGCCACACGATGGCTCTCCCCGTAATCCATATCGGCGGCTCTTGATGAAGCGTAGATTGCTGCGTGGCTCCCTTCATCCATATGCGCATATGCATAGTCGTAGATAAGCTCCCCAAAGTCGGCGTTACTCATTAGCTTCATCGCAGCCTCGAAGTCTGCATTATCCTGTTCGGCCTCTTTGATTAAACCGTCGATTATGAGGTTGTCAAGGCTCTTTTCCAAATCGGTCTCTTTCATAATCCTAACGTTTTAACCTAATATACCGAGACGACGCACTGCATCAACAACACGGGTCTTTAACTTTTCCATACAGCGATTCTTCGTGGTGATCGCACTGCGGGAAGTGCTGTAATTCATCGAATCGGCGATCTCCTTCATGGATAATTCATCGAAGTAATACAGCTTCAGTATCTTATTGCAGGGATCCGGAATATAACTCAATTCCGCTGCAAGAACGGCCTGCATATCGGGATCCTCGTAGATGGATGTCTCTGCGGCTTTTTCTTCGGTATATTTCTTTTCAAACTCATCGCGGTTGAATTTCTCATCATCATACGAATCCATATCACGATGGCGTCGGGAAGCTATCTTGTTGGCCTGATTCCACCCCATCTTCAGTATGTAGGCTTTCCATTTTGTGCCGGTTTCTACCCGGTCGCGGGTTATATTGTTGCGTACATCGATCCACACATCAGTGTAGATGTCCATGATTTCATCGTAATCGAGGGTGAAATTCTTGCGCAGATAGTTGACGAAGAGCGGTTTCAGCTCTTCGTAAAAGTGACGGACTATGTCGTTGTATTCGTATGGCATCGTTTATTTGAGTACAGGTTAACTCGATTAAGCGCAAAATTAGTAATTTCCCGCCAAACGGCCTCATTCTCTGCTGATTTTTCGTTAACTTTGCATCTGATTTTTCTTCACTATAAACCCACGACGCAATAATGACTACAACACTTATTGTTCTTCTCATCATCACGCTTCTTGCGATGATATTCCTTCCTTTCGGGCGCGCACTGATGAAGGACCGTGCTGAACTCCATGAAAATCCCATGGAGAAGAAGTTCGATATACTCATCACCCGCATCAATGACCTGTTGATGAATGGCGACGGGGAGGTCGTAAAGTTTAAGGATGACCCGCGTATGCTGAATCTCTTCGATGATAATCATGCCAATATGATTATCAATTTCTATTACAGCACCGGCTCGCTTACCATCACTCTTAAATACAAGTATTATCATGTGGAATTGGTAAAGAAGATGCAGTTCCACGACATGCGTCAGGCCGAAACTTTCCGTCAGCAGGATGTGGCCAACCATTTCTGTGAGGAGGCTTCAGTTGCAATCCGTCAGCACCAAGTCAGGATAAATAAAGAGCGTGGTCTAAAAGATCCGGCGGGAGAATATATCTTTAGTTCACAGCCATCGGCGGAGGGTTCGGATAATCCTGTCGATCTTGTCAGAGGAATGTACGACAAGTTCTCACATGATGAAAAACTGGCTTGGGTCAATGTCGCTCAGATGATATATACGGCAGATGGCAGTACGGCAGATGACTTCAAGAATCATCCTCAGTTCTCTGATTTATTGTTGAATTTCCAAGTCAATTACAGTGAGGCTGAAAGGCAGCGTAGTCAGATTGGCGAATCCGGAATCATCAGTGTTCTTGATAAAGGTAAAGAAGATGACCTGATGATGAAGCTTATGACGGTATTTCCGTTTGTGCTTGACCCGACAGGCCCAAATGAAGATCGGATTGAGACGTTCTATTCCATCTTCGGCAGACTCGGCTTTACACAGGAACGAATCGACAGCGAACTTGAAAAGATGATGTTGCTGATGCAACACTTCGGTATGTCATGAACAGGATCCTGCTGCCAATCTTACTTTGGTTATTCTCTTGCATTTGCTGTCATGCCGATGTGAGGGCGCTGTCCATTGGGGTTTCTGATTATCCGGCAACCTCCGGCTGGAGTAAGCTTAACGCGCATAATGATGTCGAATTGATGCAAAGCATATTCCCTGACGCCATATTATTGGAAAATGGAGCCGCCACCCGCTGCGGAATTGAAGCTCAATTGAAAGCATTGGCTATTGATGCTGCCACGGGAGATACGGTGATCATTCACTTTTCAGGCCACGGACAGCAAATCATCACCCCCTACTCCGCTGATGAGATTGATGGAGTTGACGAAGCCATCGTCCCCTTTGATGCGGCGAAAAGAAAAACGGGGTCGTATAACGGTCAAAACCATCTTACAGACGATGCGTTCGGCAAAGCTGTAGATGATATTCGCAGATCCGTCGGCCCCTCCGGTCTTGTGATAGCAATAATAGATGCCTGCCACAGCGATTCTATGGATAAGGGCACTCATAACCCTAAGGAAATTTATCGTGGTACGGATGAAATCTTCGGAGCTGAAAATATGTCTGACGAAGAAATATCCTCACTCCGCGATTCATATCATAACCGGGATGTCACACCATTGAAAGCTTCTGCTGACTTGAGTGATGTGGTATATCTGAGTGCATGCAGAAGCGACCAACGTAACTATGAGGTGGTTGTCGACAACAAGGGGTATGGCTCTCTTACCTATTACTTTTACGAGGAATATAAGGATAAGGGCATCTCTGATCTGCCGGCATTCTTATCCGCGATATATTCCGGGATGAAGAATAACCGGACTTTAAGCTTCCACGGTCAGGTTCCGTCAATCCGTAATACTGTCGGATGGGAAGCACCTTCCAAGGCCCCTGCCCCGCTCCCGGATCCGGAGCCGGAGCCGACAGACCTACCGGACGACACCTACTCTCTGTCATCACAGACTGTAATCCTGATGATCATGGCAGCTGCCCTCATCATAATCTTCATCGCTGTATGGATAACGCGAAAGAGAAAGAAATAGATTTCAAGCCCTCAAATTGGCTTTATATATTCCTGTTCATATATTATTCCATATGGTTGCTTCAATCATATGGAGCAATATCACATTACATTACATTCGGTTTTGATTCGTTTCAGGCGTATGACTTGGTTGAGTGGCTTTGTTTCGGTCTGTTCATTGTAGTCGGAATCTATTCATTATATGCCGTTATCAAGACACTGCGAGGTGATAAAGACTGCATAACATCTCTTAAGTGGTCATTGATTTTGGTATTTGTCTGCACGCTGATAGATCCGACAAGAGTTCAGATACCTGCATACGATATCGCGACCCGGCTCACGGTATTCCTTGTCCGGCCTCTGTTTTATCTGGCTTTCTATCTGTATCTCTGCTTTGCAAAAGGTATAAAGAGAAGATTCCCTAAAGCGGAAAGAAAATTCGGTCCCTCCGGATGGGTATGGGTTGGACTGATGATTGCTTTCCTTGGAGTAGCAATATATGGCACTTGGCAACAATACGAAATAAGCCGATATTGCCGACCGGTAGATCTAACCTGTCTGAATCTCAATAAAGGGGAAGTCTGCGACGGGTATGTTTTGTTCAGTTCTGACCGGGAATGGGTAAAATGCGAGGAAGGTGCTGATACGCTTTACATCGATAAACGGATCGAGACGCTCCCGACCATTATGTCTGCCGACTCTGCAAGTAAAATATATATTTCCTCAGGCAGATGTGATAAAGCGGATGCGAGAACATACAATCAGGTTATTGTCACTTCATTGGGCTCCTTATACAAAAGTATTGATGGCGAATACGGTAAGATGAGGGAAGTGGCTTTTGTTGATACAATAGTTTCAGGCAACAGAGTCATGTCCACCATTTATGAAACTACCGTCGATTCTATCTCTGTATATTTTGATGTGGTGATGATTACGGAGGTAAAAAGTCCCAAATGCAGTGTGATTGTAAGAGCAGATAAGATGCCGATAGCGACATTTTGGGCAGCAGACTTTGCGAAAGATGTCCAATTTGACTTACAGAAGGTCGCCCAAGGTAAGGATAATGAAAAGAGCTGCAATGCCAAGAATAAAGATTCCCACCGGACTGCCAAGCGTAAGCAGCAGACCGAGGCCAATATGTTTGCCCCCCTCTTTCATCGCATCGGTCCACGTCATCTTCTCGGTATAATGACGTTGAAGTACGATGAAAGAGAAGTAACATATCGCAAAAGCGATCGCGTATTTTACAACTTGTAGTGCGCTCATACAGAGTACAAAGTTATGAAAATTATCGAAGACAGTCAAGGGTCGGTGAAGAAGAAATTCCTTTTCAGCAGATTGTTCGCTGAATTATACTATTTCTTCGCCCTGCACTTATATGCTCTCTTCACAATACTTGGATGCGCCATAAGTATTGCGATACTTCTTTTCTTTGCGGAGCTGATATTCCCTGAGGCGGTACATATCTTCAATTACTCCATGACGGATAAGGTCTTCACCGAACTCGTGAATGACCATAAGTACCATGCAGCTATCGCCTTTATGGATACGAAAAAAGATTTAATCGGCAAATCCAAGGATCCTTACAAATTCCGCCAGGAACTTGCCGACTGCTACGTCCATACCGGCGATTATCCGAAAGCCTTAGAACAATATAGACTGGTCAGGGAATGGTTTGATCAAATGATTGTCAAGGAAACACCAAAGGACTGGACTCCGGCCCAGATAAAGCAATTCAAAGAGTTTATAAACATTTGCCTATTAAGGGAAGAATATAACATTTATCTGAAAATGGGCGACATTGCCAACGTGACAAAGTACTATGGCATGATGAAGACGCTGCACGAAACCACGGATTGGGATAATTTAGGAAATTTCTTAGGTGAAGAGGGGATGGAAAAGTTGAATGACGTACTTAAGGGACACAGATTTGAAGATGGATTCAAATTTGAACTCATTCAGGGTAAATATCTGACCAATCCGGATGCAGCTATTACTGAAATGGAGGATTATGCCATAACCGTTGCCAATTCCAAGGATTTCAACCAGCGATATAAGCTCAAATTATTCAACGAATTGATCCGGATGCTGATTGAACAGGACCTACGCATTACCGCCCGTCATTATCTGGAAATTGCATTACAGATTGCTGATTCACTGGAATATAATCCTATTATATACGATAGATTGGGCGACCTTTCGGAATATTGCTATCAATTGAATGACGTCGATGACGGGCGCAGACTCCTGAAGAAGTATCTTTATCATATTGACGATACATATGATAAGAATGATATTGAGTACGCCGTGGCCCATGCAATGGAGTTCAAGTATCTGGAAGCTGACGGAGACTGGAACGCGCTGACCGATAAGGTGATTGATGCAAGTGCCGCTCTTCGGGAGCGGATTGTCACCAACTTTACCGGCATGACATCGGCTCAACGTGAATATTTCATTGAGCAATTCAAGCCTCTGTTCTCCTACACCAACCGGCTGATGGAGTCTCATCCGTCCGATGCATTGGCTATTGCCTGTTTTGAAAACAACATGTTTCTCAAAGGATTGCTTCTCCGTTCCGAAACGTCGGTGACCAATGCGATTGCTGCAATGGGTGACAAAGAGCTTACCAGTAAATATAACCGTTTTGTGGAAGCATCTCAAGAACTAATATCCCGTCAATACGTTTCAGGTCCGGGTAACTATTACGCCAAGAAAATACTGGGAAGCGAGATTGCCACATTGGAATCAGAGATAGCCAATGCCAGCCGGGATTTCCGACGCGGGAATGAGACAGCCAGTCTGTCCGTTCCCAAGTTAAGGAAAAGTCTTGGCAGTGACGGGATTGCGATGCAGATTGTAGAAGGCGATAAAACCGTATATGCACTTCTGATGGACAAATCCGGCAAAGTGGCATATCAACCGATAGCTACAAAAGACAGATTAACACAACTGACCGGGACCCACGGGTCAATATATGTTGACGCCGATGCCGTCGGTGAGTTGTTTGACTCCATCATACCATTGATCACCGGCAAGGAACTGTACCTTACGACTTGCGGCGTATTCAATCAAATCGCATTCAGCTCTCTCCCGGTCGATAAAGACGGACATATAATCTCAGATTTGACTAAGCTGCACATTGTCGGTTCGCCCACCGATATTCCGGCCATCAAAGCAGCCGAAGCGATAAATCTCACTGCGCAGCGCAGCATGCTTTGGGGCGGCATCGATTATGGTTCTACAGACTCAACACCACCTGCCGAAATATCCGATACAAGAGGAATCATGCGCGGTGATCGGCTTGGCACCTTGCGCTACTCTTTATCGGAGGTCAATGAGATCTCACGGATTCTACGCAGGGGCGGAGGAAATGCGACCGTCGTCTCAGGCAGTGCCGCAACGGAAAAATCATTCACTTCACGTAATCATAAAAGAGACTACATCCTTCATGTGTCGACACACGGTTTCTTCCATGATTCCGGCAGTTTCACAAATCCGATGCGGAATTCCGGATTGTTGTTCGCCAATTCTCAGAAGTACTGGGCAAACGACAGTCTTGTTGTCTCATCAATCAATGATGACGATGGAATCCTACGTGCCGATGAAATCGCCAGACTGGATCTGGGCGGGTGCCGTCTTGTTGTACTCTCGGCGTGCCAGACCGGCCTCGGAGAATATAATTCAGAGGGGGTATATGGGCTGCAAAGAGCCTTCAAGTTAGCGGGAGCACAAAGTATATTAATGAGCCTATGGAGCGTTGACGACAGGGCCACTGCAGAACTAATGACAGAGTTCTACCACGGCTTAATCGCAGGCAAAGATCCCGACCGGGCACTTGTCGGCGCACAACGCGCCATGCGCACCAAAGGCTACAGCCCCGACAAATGGGCCGCCTTCATCCTGCTTAACTAAAACTTCCGATCTCGCTAAACATCCATATTGCAGATCCAACAGCACTTAAGATTGGAAGAATAATGCCCCAATTCCTTGATATCCAAAGATTTTAGTCTTCGCTGTCATTTATGCCGATTTTATGTAACAGTTCCATATAATGCCCCTCTGAAATCTTTTCCTCATCGAAAAGCCGTCTTGCCTTCTCCCCAAAATTCCCGATTACGAGATTTTCATTGCCCGGCTCATATAGGGTGGTGTCATAGCCATATTCCCTTGCAGTCTTCTTTACCGGATATTGCAGATAAAGGTCTCTCGTCTTACATCGTCTGCCGGCATAAGAAACATCAGGGCAAAAGCATCCGCACATTGCTCTGCATCACTTTTCTTTCCATCGGCAGAGCAGTTATGCGGCATCGGATTCGGATCCACATACAGATGATAGAGTTCATGGGCAATAGTGAAATGCTGACGGCATTTCGGCTGGTTGGAATTGATGAGCATAAACCGTCTGTCACCGCTTTTCAGACTCATGCCTGAGAAGTTATCCGACAACGGACGATAAACAGTAAGCACATTCAATTTCAAAAGCAGACTTTTGAGATTGACCGCCTCGGCATCACTCAGTCCCGCCATCTGGCGAAACCGCGACACCTGATTCTCCACGAGATTTAATAATGCAGCTTTCATCGTGCCTCTATCGCCTCCATTTTCAGATAAGACTTCACAATATCTTTGAAGCGCATGATTTCAGCCGCATCATCGGCTGTCATACCGTCAAGACGGAAAGCCGATGCAAGAATCATGGCATCGACATTCTCGTTTTCTTCAAACAATACAGCCATATCGCAACCGAAAAAGTCGCTTGCTTTCTCGATTACATCATATGGCACCTCCCTGTCGCCCGACTCATAGTTGCTGTATGCCGACCTCGTTACGCCGAGGGCCAGCGCTACCTCATCCTGTGTGTATCGGGCTGTTTCCCTGAGTTTCTTTATGTTGCGGGCTATTATCTTATCCATGTCAGTTTGCTTTGGCGTGGCAAAGTAATAAACAATTCTCATATAACAACGATTTGCCACACCAAAATTTTGCGTTCAAATGTCACAAACGCTTTGATTCAGACTATCGAAAGCGACGAGAGACCGGTCGGTAATAAATTCTTACGACCCGAGAAATCGAATCATCCCGATATCCGGATAGGACATCCGTTAACCCTATAGGCGTCACCTCCCGATACGAAACGTGACCTCCGGATACGGAAAAAGCCCGCTGAAATTCAGCGAGCTTCACTCAGTGTCGTTGGCGGAAAGACAGGGATTCGAACCCTGGGTACCCGTAAGGGTACAACGGTTTTCGAGACCGTCCCGATCGACCACTCCGGCATCTTTCCTTGGTGGTTTTCGATAGCGAGTGCAAAGTTAATGCTTTTTTCCGGAATCTCCAAAGTTTTTTCACACTTTTTTCACTCCGCCGCCGATAAACAATCTGAAATCCCCTGTACCTCAGACCCTACCTCATCCTATCAGCACCAACACGCCCCCCCCTCATCCCATCAGCACCAACCCGCAACCTTCCCGACCTCCATCATCCTATCAGCACCAACCCGCGCGCTTCCCGACCCTATCAGCGCCAACCCGCGCCCTTCGCGTCCCTTTCCCCGTGCATCCAGGCCGTGCAGCCCAAAGCAACCACTCCCTCCGAGCCCCACAAATCCTCCGTGCCCCTCCGGGTCCTCCGTGCCTCTGTGTCTAAACGGGCCACAAAAAGCAATCCCCCCTCGTGTCCTCCCGGCCGAAAAAAGTATTATAATTTGGGAGGTTAAGGGATTTTCATTATTTTTGTGGTGATTTGCCGCAGTGCGCAGTCTTCGGCCCGAATGCCAGTCAGATCAACCCAACCCTTTCCTTGCTCTCTGACCGCAGCCTCTCCCCCGAAAGCCCCGACAGCACACCCCCGCAAACCACCCAATATAACCTAAATTATCAACTTATCATCTCAATGAAGGGAATCGTACTTGCCGGAGGCTCCGGCACACGCCTCTACCCCATCACCAAAGGCGTATCGAAGCAGATGCTTCCGATCTACGACAAGCCGATGATCTATTACCCGATCGCCACCCTTATGTCGGCCGGAATCAGGGAAATACTCATCATCTCCACCCCACACGACCTGCCGGGGTTCCGACGCCTCCTGGGCGACGGCTCCGACTACGGCGTGCGCTTCGAATACGCCGAGCAGCCATCTCCCGACGGACTGGCCCAGGCTTTTATCATCGGCCGCGATTTCATCGGCGATGACGCCGCCTGCCTCGTGCTGGGCGACAACATCTTCCATGGCGCAGGGTTCAACCCCATGCTCGAACAGGCCGTGGCCGATGCCGAACACCATGACCGCGCCACCGTATTCGGCTACTGGGTCGACGACCCGGAACGCTACGGCGTCGCCGAATTCGATGCCGAAGGCCGATGCCTCTCGATCGAGGAAAAACCGGCCCGGCCGAAGTCCAACTATGCCGTCGTAGGACTCTATTTCTACCCCAACAGCGTCGTAGATGTGGCCGCCGGAATCAAACCCTCGGCACGCGGCGAACTCGAAATCACCACCGTCAACCAGGCATATCTCGACGAGGGCAAACTGAAGGTCAGCGTGCTCCCGCGCGGTTTCGCATGGCTCGACACCGGCACCCACGACAGTCTGGCGGAAGCCTCGATCTATGTGGAAGTGCTTGAAAAGCGCCAGGGCCTGAAGATCGCCTGCCTCGAAGGGATCGCCTTCCGCAAAGGATGGATTTCACGTGAGCGCATCGTGGAGATTGCCAAACCGATGCTCAAGAACCAGTATGGCCGCTACCTGATGAAGGTGGTCGATGAGCTCGACCGCACCCACCTCAGCAATCTCTAAGCCCCCGGCGCGAAGCCTTTTCAGCACCAAAGCCGGGCTTCAGCCACCCGCCTCCTCCCCGGCGCGAAGCCTTTTGGTCCCCTGTGAGGCCTTCAGGCCGAAGCCGAAAGCTCCCCTCGAAAAAAGAAAAAACGAATCAAAGGCCGAGTGATTGACGGCCTTAACAAAAAAATCAGATGGAAGTTATAAAGACAGATATTGACGGCGTGCTCATACTCCGACCAAGAGTATTCACCGACGCACGCGGTTATTTCTTTGAAAGTTACAACCGAAAGGCCTTCGATGAGGCCATCGGCCGACACGTGGATTTCGTGCAGGACAACCAAAGCGCCTCCACCCGAGGCGTAATGCGCGGACTCCACTTCCAGCGTCCGCCCTTCACGCAGGCCAAACTCGTGAGATGCGTGCGCGGACGCGTACTCGATGTCGCAGTCGACATCCGCAAAGGTTCTCCCACCTACGGCCGCCATGTGGCCGTAGAGCTATCGGAAGAAAACCAACTCCAGTTCTTCATCCCACGCGGATTCGCCCACGGCTTCGCCGTGCTCAGCGACGAGGCCGTATTCCAGTATAAGTGCGACAATTACTATGCACCCGAAGCCGACGGCGGCATATCGATCATCGACCCGGAGCTCGGCATCGACTGGCGCATCGCCACATCCGAAGCCATCCTCTCCGACAAGGATACGCGCCACCCGCTGCTCCGCGACTTCGACTCACCCTTCGAATACTGATATCATCCCCCACATACCGCGAAGCCGCCCACAGGCACCCGATGCCACTCTCCACGGCGGCTCCGCTCCAAATATACATATAAAGTAATGAATATCCTCGTCACCGGGGCCAACGGCCAGCTCGGCACATCCATCCGCAACGCCGAACGCGATCCCCGCAACAATTATATCTTCACCGACGTGGCCGAACTCGACATCACCGACCCCAGGGCCGTACGTGATGCCGTAGACCGACACGACATCGACCTCATCATCAACTGCGCGGCTTACACCAACGTAGACCGCGCCGAAGACGATGCCGACTTCGCACGCGTGCTCAATGCCGACGCGGCACGCAACCTGGCCGAAGCCCTCGCTCCGCGCGGCGGCACGCTGATACACCTCTCGACCGACTACGTGTTTGGCGGCAACACCGGCAACACTCCCCGCGCCGAAGACGAACCCGCCAACCCCACCGGCGTATACGGCAGTACCAAACTGCTTGGCGAGCAGTATATCGCCGAATCGGGAGTAAAGGCAATCATCATCCGCACGGCCTGGCTCTACAGCGAGTATGGCAACAACTTCCTAAAGACAATGCTCCGCCTCACCGCCGAACGCCCGGAACTGAACGTAGTGTTCGACCAGGCCGGTACCCCCACCTACGCCGGCGATCTGGCCCGGGCCATCGTGCGCATCATCGACTCAGAGATGATTGAAGGCAACGAGGGAATCTACCATTACTCCGACGAAGGGGTATGCTCATGGTACGATTTCACCCGCCACATCGCCGAATACGCCGGACACGCCGGGTGCGACATCCGCCCCTGCCATTCCGACGAATTCCCTTCGAAAGTGGTACGCCCCAGCTACTCGGTGCTCGACAAAACCAAATTCAAACGCACCTTCGGAGCCACAATCCCCTACTGGACCGACTCGCTCCGCCGATGCATCGACAATATGCACCACCAGGCGCAGTAACCCCCATCCCCGAGAGCCGCAAAGCCCCAAGCCTAAAGCCCAAAGCCTACCGCCTAAAGCCTAAAGCCTCATTCCTAATTCCCCAAAAATGAAAAATATACTTATCACAGGCGGAGCCGGATTCATCGGCAGCCACGTAGTCCGACTGTTTGTCAACAAATACCCCGACTACCATATCATCAACCTCGACAAACTCACCTACGCCGGCAATCTCGCCAACCTCGCCGACATCGAAAATGCCCCCAACCACACCTTCATCAAGGCCGACATCGCCGACCTCGATGAAATGCGACGCATTATCACCGAAAACAAGGTAGACGGCATTATCCATCTGGCAGCCGAAAGCCACGTCGACCGCTCAATCCGCGACCCCTTCACATTCGCCCGCACCAACGTGATGGGCACACTCGCCCTCCTCCAGGCCGCCCGCGAATACTGGGAGTCGCTCCCGGAGAAGTATGAGGGTAAACTCTTCTACCATATCTCCACCGATGAAGTCTACGGCGCTCTCGAACTGACGGCCCCCGAAGGGATCGAATCCCCCTTCACCACAAAGGCCAGCTCCGAGCACCACCATGCCTACGGCGAGGAATTCTTCCTTGAATCCACTCCCTACAACCCCCACTCCCCCTACTCGGCCTCAAAGGCTTCGAGCGACCACTTCGTGCGCGCCTACCATGACACGTACGGCATGCCCACACTGGTGACCAACTGCTCCAACAATTACGGTCCTTATCAGTTCCCCGAAAAACTGATACCGCTGTTTATCAACAATATCCGCCACCGCAAACCCCTCCCCGTATACGGAAAGGGGGAGAACGTCCGCGACTGGCTCTTCGTCGAAGACCACGCCCGCGCCATCGACCTCATCTTCCACAAAGGGAAAGTGGCCGATACCTACAACATCGGCGGTTTCAATGAGTGGAAGAACATCGATATCATCAAAGTTGTAATCCGCACCGTCGACCGCCTGCTCGGCAACCCCGAAGGCTACAGCGACTCGCTGATCACCTACGTCACCGACCGCGCCGGACACGACCTCCGCTACGCCATCGACTCCCGCAAGCTCCAGAAGGAACTCGGATGGGAACCCTCGCTGCAGTTTGAAGAAGGTATCGAAAAGACCGTAAAATGGTACCTCGACAACCAGCCCTGGGTCGACCGCATCACATCGGGCGACTATCAGAAATACTACGAGGAAATGTACGCCAACCGCTGATAGGCGCCACACGCACACGCTGAGCGGCGGCCCCCACCGCCATCACTGCGGCACATGCCGCCGCTCCGCTCTCCTCCGTTTCCAATCACCTCTTCTCCTCCCCTCATTTCACGCCCGCGCCATCCGGCGCCCCGCGCACTGAGGCTTTCCGCAAAACGAATATTCCAACGACACAACGGCCCGACTCCGAGCCGCAATCTATTTACACTTTTAACCCCACATTACCATGGACCAGAAAAGAATCATACCTCCCTCCGAACTCATCATCAACGCCGACGGCAGCGCATTCCACATCCACCTGCGCCCCGAACACCTGCGCGACAACATCATCCTCGTCGGCGACCCCGGTCGCGTCGACATGGTGGCATCCTACTTCGATTCAATCGACTACGACATCTCCTCACGCGAATTCCACGCAATCGCCGGCACATACAAAGGCAAGAAGCTGATGTGCATCTCCCACGGCATCGGCCCCGACAACATCGAAATCGTGGTCACCGAGCTCGACGCCCTGGCAAATGTTGACTTCGAGACACGCACCGTCCGCCCCACCCACCGCACACTCAACATGGTGCGCGTAGGCACCAGCGGCTCGCTCCAGGACGACATCCACATCGGCGACTTCGTAATGGCCTCGAAAGGCACCGGATTCGACGGCATACTCAATTTCTACGCCGACCGCGACAAGGTGTGCGACCTGGAATTCGAACGCCAGTTTACCGCCCACACCGGTTGGCTCCCCACATGGGCAGCCCCGTACACCGTCGACGCCGACCCCGAACTCCTCAGCCGCATCGGCCGCGACGACATGATCCACGGCTACACCATCGCAGCCGTAGGCTTCTACGCCCCGCAGGGACGCATGGTGCGCCTTCCCCTGGCCGACCCCGACCTCAACGAAAAGATCGAATCCTTCCGCTACCAGGGTCGCCCCGTCACCAACTTCGAAATGGAATCGGCATGCCTTCAGGGACTCGCCCGCCTTCTGGGCCACCGCGCCATGACCGTATGCTGCATCATCGCCGAGCGCCGCCTCACCAAAGCCAACACCGACTACAAGCCCGCCGTGCGCCGCCTCATCGAGACCGTCCTCGAC